>CASEST010000111.1 GCA_949290725.1 uncultured bacterium | reverse complement strand
TTTAGTTTTTGCTAAGTGTGGGAAGATTCTAATCCAAATTTTACCTTGACGTTTTGTATATCTTGAAAGAACAATACGGCAAGCTTCGATTTGACGATCGCTTACATAATTTCCTTCAATAGCTTGTAAGCCATAGGTTCCGAAGCTAACTTCATTACCAGCTTTGGATAAACCTTCATATTTAATAATATGTGGTCTTCTCCATTTAACTCTTTTAGGTTGTAACATAGTTATTCTCCTTTCTTCTCTACGACTTTTTCTTCGCGAGGATTGATTTCTTTTTCACCACGGCAAATCCAAACTTTAACGCCGAGTTTACCATAGGTTGTCATAGCTTCTCTACAAGCATAATCAATATCGCTTCTTAAAGTGTTAATTGCCATAGTTCCGTCTTTATATCCTTCACTTCTAGCAATATCAGCGCCAGCTAATCTTCCGCTGACAGCTGTTTTAACACCTTTAGCGCCAGCTTTTCTAACATCAGCAAGAGCTCTTTTTTGAACGATTCTAAATGAAGCTCTTTCTTCTAATTGACGACAAATTTTATTAGCGACGATAGTAGCATCTAAATTAGGTTGTTTAACATCGACTAAATCAACTCTAATTTCGTTGTTCTTACCGACTAATTTTAATAATTCTCTTTTTAAAGCTTGAATATTTTTAGAAGCATTTTCTCTATCTCTTCCTAAAATAACACCAGCTCTACCAACGAAGATAAAGACTCTAATATAGTGTCCGTTATCTTTTTTCTTTCTTTCGATTTCAACGTGAGAAAGATAAGCATCCTTTGGAAGGTTTTTTTCTAAATAGTTTCTGATACGATCATCTTCTAATAAGAAAGTTGAAAAATCTTTGTCAGAAGCATACCATCTTGAGTTCCAATTCTTATTAAGACCAACTCTCATTCCGATTGGATTAACTTTTTGACCCATTCTTTTCCCCTCCTTAGTTTCTTTCCTTTAATGTAATAAATACATTAGAGAATCTTTTGACCATTCCAGAAGCACTTCCTTTAGCTCTTGGAAGATATCTTTTCATCTTGATTGAATCACTTGCCATAATAGTAGCAATATATAATTTATCATGATTCATATTGAAGTTATTTGTTGCATTAGCAGCAGCGCTATTAATTAATTTAATAATCATTGGAGCTGCTTCTTTATGAACTGTTGATAAGATTTCAACAGCTTCATCAATATTTTTCCCTCTAACAAGATCGATAACTAATCTAACTTTACGAGGAGTAACCTTTAAACCTAAGACTTTAGCTTTAGCTTCAGTAATAACTTTTTTAGGTTCTTCAACTTTAACTTCTTCTTTAGCTTTCTTTACTCTTTTTGTTCCACTAGTCTTTTTAGTTTTAGTAGTGGAAGTTTTTTTAGTAGAAGCTTTTTTAGTTTTAGCTTCTTTCTTTTCGGATGAAGCATCAGCTACTTTAACTTCTTCATTTACGACTTCATTTAACTTTTCTGCCATATTTTTCTCCATCCTCACTATTTCTTGATACCAGCTGCGGCTTTAGCTGCGGCTTTATCTTCTGCATTATTTCCAAAGTGACCTTTGAAAGTTCTTGTTGGAGCAAATTCACCTAATTTATGACCGACCATATCTTCAGTGACATAAACTGTAATAAATGTATGACCATTATAAACAGCAAAGGTATGTTCGACGAAATCTGGATAAATTGTACTTCTTCTAGACCATGTCTTGATGACTGACTTTTTATTAGCTTTATTTAATTCTTGGACTTTTTTCATTAAGCTTTCATCAACGAATGGGCCCTTTTTTAAACTACGTGCCATCTTTAATCTCCTCCTTTACTATTTACCATTTCTTCTTCTAACGATTAATTTTGTAGAAGCTTTTTTATTTCTTCTGGTCTTAACACCAAGAGCTCTCTTTCCCCAAGGAGTACGTGGAGCATCACGTCCGACAGGACATTTACCTTCACCACCACCGTGTGGGTGATCACATGGGTTCATTGCGCTACCTCTGACGGTAGGTCTAATACCTAAGTGTCTTGTTTTACCAGCTTTTCCTAAATTAACAAGGTTATAATCT
>CASEST010000110.1 GCA_949290725.1 uncultured bacterium | reverse complement strand
AATTTTCTTAAAGCGACAATTGTATCACTGTTAGGATTGGTGATATCGATAATTCTTTTGTGTGTTCTAATTTCGAATTGTTCACGAGAATCTTTATATTTATGAACAGCTCTTAAGATTGTGTAGACTTGTTTTTCCGTTGGAAGTGGAATAGGTCCAACTACACTTGCACCTGTTTTAGTAATTGCATTTACAATCTTGCCACTAGCCATATCAAGCAATTTGTGATCATAAGCTTGTAAACGAACTCTAATCTTTTTGGTTTTTGCCATGAAATAACTCCTTTCTACCACAGTTTGTTCATTGCGAATTCCCTGATACCTTCATGACAACGCTTGTGGGTGTATCAGCAACCTCGCAACTCATTACAAACGATAAACGATAACATTTTAAAAAAATGTATGACCTAAGTCAAACATTTTTTAAAGATTTTACCATTTTTTTATATCTATATATTTATATATAAATATAGGTTTGTAAATTTAGGGCTATTAGTTAACTTAAATAACTAACTAAGCCGAGACGTATTATATCTTTTTCTTAATAAAAATAAAAGATACTTTATTAGTAAATTTTAAAAGCCTTTATAACCATTTTCTTTTAAATATGGGCATTTAAAATCTTCGTTTTTACGATTTTGATATATTTTATTAACTAATTCTTTATTAGCTTTTAAATCAAATTTTCTAGCATATAAAACTGGTATTTTATGATTATAAATTCTTTTATAATCCTTCATTGTTAAAGATTTAGGAGCATTTAAAACATACCAATCACAATATAATAAAGCTCCACCTCTTTTACCTTTAATAAATAACTTATCATAGAAAGGAGATTTATATAAAACTTCAGCAAAGATATGTTCATCAGCGATTAATGTATTTTGATATTTTTTAAATAATTCACGTTTTTTAATCTCATCAACTAAATATTTAGCGCAATCTTTAGAAATTGTGAACCATAAAAGAGTTGTTGGAACATGAAAAGATTTAAATTGTTTATTAGTTTTAACTAAATAAGGGAATAATAAATCAACAATGACATCTTTAGTTGCTAAAAGATTACGCATCTTTCTTTCTTTTATAGAATAAGGATGATCATGAACTAAATGTAAACGGCTTCTTTTAGTCCAATCGAAACGAACATCAATAAATTCTTTCCCTTTATTTTCACTTAAAAATTGTTTTATTTGTTTATCGCTATATAAAGGAAGGCAACTTTCAGAAACCATCGTAAAATAATCATAATCATAAATTAAGCTATTTTCTAATAATGAAGTAGTTGCTATTGAGGTAGTTAAATCACCCCAGCCAACATCAATTCGCTCTTTAATAAAATGAATATGCGGATCATTTGAAAATAAAGAAGTTAAATGTTGATATAATTCTTCGCTCTTTTTATCAACAAAAATAACTAATTCATTATTATTTACATTTAAAAGATTAATTAAATTAATCGCTTGTTCTTCTCTTGAAGAAAGCATCATTCCATAAACTTGTTTCATAATTAAATTTTAACTCCGAGTTTTTCTAAATCTTGAAAAGCTAATTCAATGACATCGTCCATATCATAATATTTATATCTACCTAATCTTCCTCCAAAAATTACATTTTTTTCATTTTTTGCTAAATTTTCATATAATGCATATAATTTATTATTTTTTTCATCATTAACTGGATAATAACGCTCTTTCCCTAATGAATAAGCGAGAGGATATTCTTTAGTGATATAAGTGATTGGACTAAGATCATTTTCAAAATATTTATGTTCGATTATGCGGGTATAAGGAATCGAAGCATCAGTAAAATTGATCACACAATTTTTTTGATAATATTCTTTTTCAATGCGTTCAATTTCAAAATTTAATGAACGATATTCTAATTCGTCAAACTGATAAGAAAAATATTCATCAATCGCTCCAGAATAAATTATTTTTTCACTTAAAGAATCATAATAGCTCTTTCTTTTTAAATAATCGCTATTAAGTTTAACTTCAACTCCTTCTAATAATTTTTCGATTAATGCGCTATAACCTCCAATTGGGATTCCTTGATATAAATCATTAAAATAATTGTTATTATATTCAAATCTTAATGGGATTCTTTTAATAATAAAAGAAGGGAGTTCATTACATTTTTTGCCCCATTGTTTTTCGGTATAGCCTTTAATTAATCGTTCATAGATTGTTCTTCCAACTAAAGAGATTGCTTGATCTTCTAAATTTTTAATCTCTTTAATATTTTCTTTCTTTTTTTCTTCTTCGATCTTTTTAATCGCTTCCTCTTTAGTTTCGACTCCCCAAATCTCTTTAAAAGTATTCATATTAAATGGGAGATGATAATAGTTTCCTTTATAAAAAGCTAAAGGGGAATTAATAAAATTATTAAATTTTACAAAAGAATTAACATAATCCCATATCTTTTTATTAGAAGTATGGAAGATATGAGCTCCATAAAGATGAATATCAATATTATCGCGATATTCAGTATAAACATTCCCTCCAAGATGATTTCTTTTTTCTAATACTAAAATCTTATAGCCAGCTTTTTTTAATTCATGAGCAATCACGCTATTATATAAGCCGCTTCCTACTAAAATAAAATCATACTTCTTTTGATGAAGTAAACTGTTAGAAGAATTTAAATTATCATTTT
>CASEST010000109.1 GCA_949290725.1 uncultured bacterium | reverse complement strand
TAATTTAGATGAGGTTGACGATGGAAGTTAAATTTAATGAATATCAACTAAAAGCTTTAAATTCGAAAAATGATGTTTTAATTTCAGCTGGTGCAGGAAGCGGTAAAACTGCAGTTTTAACTGAAAAAGTTTTTAATATTATCAATAAAAAAGAATACGAGATAAATAATTTATTAGTTTTAACTTTTACTGATAATGCAGCTTATCAAATGAAAAGTAAAATTATCGAAAAGTTTAATCAAAAAAATTCTCCTTTAGCTGAAGAAATCTCTTCAGCTCATATTCAAACTTTCGACTCTTTTTCATCTTTTTTAGTTAGAAAATATGGGGTTCAACTCGGAATTAATCCTAATTTTAATATTATTTCTAGTTCAATTATTGAAGCTAAAACTCGTCAATTTTTAGAAGAATATTTAAATGAAGTATATGCTTTTGATGATGCTGATCCAAGAAAAATTGAATTAGCTAGTTTAATTAAGCAATTTGCTTATCGAAGTGAAGATTCCTTAATCTCGATCATTTTAGAAATAAATAAAAAGCTTAAAACATTACCTAAAAAAGAAGAAGAACTCTTTTTAGAGATGTTTTTAGATAATGATTTATTCTTAAGATTTAAAGAAGATTTTTATGAATATTCTTTTGAGAATTTTTTCTTTAAATTAATAGAATCTTTTGAAGAATTTAATGATGAATTAGCCGAATTAAACGAAGACCATTATGAAAATATTAAGGAGTTTATTGAACTTATTGTAAAGAAAGATATCGAGTTAATTTTAGATGAGCTCTTTTTTAATCGCTCTTTAAAATTAAGAAAGTCAGCTAGTGTCGCTAAAAAATTAAGTTTTGATGCTTCTTTAGCCTATAATTCCTTTTTTAATAATTTTAAAGCTTTTAAAGCATGTATATCTGATTTTAAGGATTTAAAAGAACAAGCCCGCTTATTAAATAAACAAAATATTGCAATTAATAATATTTTTAAAATTATTAAAGTATTGGATAGAAAAATTGAAGAATATAAAAGATTATCTTCATCTTATACTTTTAGTGATATTTCTAATCTTGCTTTGGAATTAGTCAATAATCCTAAATATAATTTAATAAAAGAAGAGATTATTAATACATTTAAATTTATTTTAGTTGATGAATATCAAGATACGAATGATATTCAAGAAAGTTTTATTAATGCTTTAGCAGCTAATGGAAAGAATAAATTATTTGTTGTTGGCGATTTAAAACAATCAATCTATCGCTTTAGATATGCTAATCCAGCGATTTTCGCTTCAAGAAGAAATGAATATTTAATTAAAGGTGAAAGAGAAAATAAAGAAGCAATTGATATGAATATCAATTACCGTTCTTTAAAAATTATTCTTGAACAAATAAATCAATATTTTATGAATAATATGAGTTTAGATAACGGTGGGGTTGATTTTAGCGATAAAGAAATATTAGTTTATGATGAAGAAAGCGATATTTTTCATGATGAAGAATTAAAGAAATATCAGAATAACCAGTTTGGATTCAATATTTTAACTAATCATTTAAAATTTGATTATGTTAAAAATGAGACAGAAAATGAAGCTTATCTAATTTTAAATGATATTTTAAAAAAGATTAAAGAAGGCTATCTAGTAATCGATTCAACTAATAATGGAATAAAATATCGTAAATGTGAATTTAAAGATTTTGCTATTTTAACTAAAAGAAAAACTAATTTTGATGCTTATAAAACTATTTTTGAAGATAATGGTCTTCCAATAAATGTTATCTTTGATGAGAATGTTCGTGAGATTGATCCAATTATAGTTATTGAATCATTATTTTCTTTATTTAATGAATTAAAAAAAGAAAATAAGTTGATTCAAGAAATTAAAGTTAAACATTATTTAACTTCAATATTAAGAAGTTATTTATATGAATATGATGATAAAACTATCTTTAATTTATTAGGTGCTGACCATCAAGAATATTTAAATAATGAAGTTTATTTAAAGATGAAAAAACTATCAGAGGAATTAAAAGATCAAAGCACAGCTAAAATCTTTAATAGTTTGATTAATGAATTTAATATTATTAAAAATTTAAATAAGATTGGTGATGTTTCTAATGCTTTAAATAAAATCGAATATTTATATAAGATTGCTGAGACTTTTGATAATACTGGCGAAGGATATGAAGGATATAGTGAATTATTTACTTTATTTAATAAGTATCGTAGCGAATTAGCTGGAACATCTTTAATTTCTTCTTTAAATGCTATTGATTTAACAACAATTCATAAATCTAAAGGATTAGAATATAAAATTGTTTATTTACCATTAAGCGAAAATAAATTTTATAATCAAGCTAAAAGTTTATCGATGATGGTCGATAAAGAATATGGAATTTCTTTAAAAAATCGTGGAATGGATGAAGATGTTAATACTTTCTATCTTTCAATGAGCAAAAAAAAGGAAGAAAAAGAAGGGCGAAATGAATTTGAAAGACTCTTATATGTTGCTTTTACTCGAGCTAAAGAATCTTTATTTTTTGTTGGTGATTTAACTAAAGAATCAACAATTTTAACTGAATTAAAAAATTCATTTAGATATCATTATGAACTTTCACCTACTTATAAAGAACTAGTTAATAAGTTATTTAATGATGATGAACAAATTAAAGTAATCATTAATAACTTAAATAAAGTAATTACTATATTTAATATTTTAATCGATTATAAATTTAATCATAATTCTTTAAAAAAATATCAAAGTAATCAATTAGCTGATTTATTTTTAAGAGATAATGAAAATCTAGTTGAAGATTTAATTTCTTTTGGTAAAGGCTATATTTATAAACCAAGTTATTCTAAAGGGAATTATGTAGGTAATAAATTAGTTAATGAAGCCGCTAATAATCTTACTTGGAGCGAATTAAAAAATATTCCTAATTTTTTAATATCTTATCAAAGTAGAAGTGATGAATTGATCGTTTTATTAGAAAAATTTATTAATTTAAATAAAAAAATGATTAATTTTATTATTGTAAGTTTTATTTTTAATCATTCTATCTTTAATAATGAATATAATGAATCTTCTTATAAAAATTATTATTATACTTTAGAAAATAATAAACAAAATTATATTAAAGAAGAATTTATTAATGATGATTTATTTATAAAATTCATTAATGAATTTTATAAATTAAATCAAGATATAACTCCATTAACTTATTTTAAATTTATTGATTTTAAAACGAATTATATTCCTTCATCATCTAAAGAAGAAGGTTTAATTAATATTAAGGAAGAAGTTAAATTAGAAAGTAGTGAACTTCATTATGATTTTAAAGAAAAGATTAATAAAAAAGCTTCGCATTCTTTATTAAAGAGCGATCAAGAAATTAATAATGAAAAATTAGAATTTGGAACTAAATTACATGCTTTATTAGAAATATATGATTTTAAAAAGAGAGATTTATCATTTATTAAAGATGAAAAAGAAAAAACTATTATTGCTAAAGTAATTGATTTACCTATTTTAAAATCATTAAAAGATGATAAAGAAGTTTTAATTAGAAAAGAATATTCTTATTTAGATGATAATCAAAAAGGAATAATCGACCTTTTATTAATATATAAAGATAAAATATATATTATTGATTATAAAACTAAAAAGATTGATGATGAAGCTTATAAGCGTCAATTAAATATTTATAAAAATAATATTTTAAAGTTATTTCCTAAATATCAAAAAGAAAATGTAAAGATGTTTTTATTATCGCTAATTGATGCAAAAATTGAAGAAGTAGCGGATATTTTTTAATAAATAATTTTATTTTAATCTTTACAATCTTTTTATTTATTTATATAATATTCAAGCATTGGTTATCTTATGGGCCTTTAGCTCAGTTGGTTAGAGCGCACCCCTGATCAGGGTGAGGTCGATGGTTCAAGTCCATTAAGGCCCACCATTAAAAATAGCCAAGAATAGTTAAGTGCTAAATAAGGGCGCTTAGCTCAGTGGGAGAGCGCTTCCTTCACACGGAAGAGGTCATTGGTTCAATCCCAATAGCGCCCACCAGATTATCTGCCTTCTTAGCTCAACTGGCAGAGCAACTGATTTGTAATCAGTAGGTTGCTGGTTCGATTCCGGCAGAAGGCACCAAATAAATTGAAGATACCCCCAAAAGTTGCACAAAAAATCGAGACGATGTAATGTGCGACTGGGGTTTTTTATTTTAATAAGCATTTAAATAAAATTATTACTTTATTTTATAATTTTAATTTTATTAAAAAATGTCTATAATTTTAAAATTATGAACGAAATTACTTATTCGATTATTATCCTTTTAATACCGTTTCTAGCTACTACTATAGGCAGTGCATCAGTTTATCTTTTTGGAAAGAAAATTAGCAGTAGTTTAAATCAATTATTTAATGGATTTGCAGCCGGAGTAATGCTTGCAGCGGCAATTTTTGGTTTAATAATGCCTTCGATGGAGTCTGATGTAAGTTACATGCCTTCGATTTTAGTTGCTGTTATTGGCTTTTTACTCGGTATCGGTTTGCTTTTATTAATTGATAAATTAGTTCCTCATATTCATGCCCAAACTAAACTAGAAGAAGGTGTTAAAACATCAAAATTATCTAGGGCGAATAAGATGTTTTTAGCAGTTACTATCCATAATATTCCTGAAGGTTTAAGTGTTGGTGTAGCGCTTGGAGTTGCTTTAGCAAATTTTAATGCTAATCCTAACTTAGATTTATTTACTGCTTTATCTAGTGCTTTAATGATTTCTATTGGTATCGCTATTCAAAATGTTCCGGAAGGGGCTGCAATCGCCCTTCCTTTAAAAGAAACGACTAATTCTGCTAATAAAGCATTTTTATATGGAACTTTTTCTGGGCTTGTTGAGCCTTTATCTGCTCTAATTGGGGTATTTTTAGCTTATTATATTTCATATTTAATGCCATGGGCTTTATCTTTTGCTGGTGGATGTATGATTTATGTAATTATCGATGATTTAATTCCTAATGCTTCAAGTAATGATGAAAATAAAAATTCACATGTTGGATTATTATCTTTTGTTCTTGGTTTTGTAATAATGATGATACTTGAAGCTACATTAGGTTAAGTTTTATTTTATTAAAAAAATATTTTAATTAAAGATAAGATTTGAAATAGACTTCATATATGAAGTCCATTTTTAATAAATAATTAAGATTATAAAGAATGAAAAATGTCAATTTCATTTTGACCAATTTTATAATTTTCAATCTTAAAATATAGCTAAGCGAAGTAAAGGAGAAAATTATGAAATATTATATTATTAGTGTTAATCCAATGAATTATTATCATGGACCATTTTTAGTAAGAAGTGAAACAAGTAAATTATTTAATCCACATTATCTATATATTTATTTAAAAACTTGGATTGAAGATTCTTTTATGATTACTAATGATCATATTATAGGTTATGATCCTAGTGAAGAATCTATATATCGAACATATAATCAAGATATAATGGATGAGATGAAAGAGATAAGTGAAGAAAGAGCTTTTGAAATAATTAGAAATAAAGAATTCGATTTTACTGTTTTTAAATTAAAGGAATTTGTTAAAGATTTAGATTTAAAAAAAATAAAAGAAGTAATCGAACAAACTTTAAAAAGAATGAATGAAAATTAAATTATTCAATGAGTTTATTTTTATAACCATATTTAATTAATAATTCATTAACTTTAGCTAAATCATAGATTTTATTTTCTAAACAATAACGAATGATTAAAGAATATTTAGAAGCGGAAGATAAAGTATAATTTGCTTTTTAAGTAAGTATTTACATTCATGATTATTCATTTTTAAAGTGAAGACAATTTTTAAAATAGTTGATAAAGATGGATTGGTTTTATTAGAGATTATTAAAGAATACAACTGACGAGAGATATTAGCTTCATTATATAATCTAGGAGCGTCATAACCATATTTATCCATTAAATAATATAAATATGAAACAAAATCCATCTTTTTCTCTTTATTCTTTGAATGAAATTCAATAAATTCTTCTAAGGTTACCATATAGTTATATTATATCTATCTTTATAAATTATTAGTTTAAAAATAATTTATCTTATCAGATTAATTTTCATTATAGTGGTTCATTAACTATTGATAAATATAAAGATAATAAGAGAGTTTATTCAATAATGATAGAAGTTAATAAGAGATTATAACTTTAATAATTTCTTATTAACTAAGAATAAATAGATATTAAATATCTCTTCTTTTAAAATTTATTTATAAAGATCTCTTAGTGACATCATTGATCAATAAATATTTAATAAATGCCTAATAAAATTTAATATAATTTAATTATGTTAAAATTGTGTTAAAACTTGAGGAAATATTAGGATAGATTTCGAAGTTTTATTGAGGATAAGTCATGCAACAGATTGTTTATCAAGAAAGTTTAAATAATTTCATTAATTCATGTTTAGTGAGCAAAACTATTGCCGAAGAAGTAAAAGAAAAAATGCATCTAGCTGGTATTTTAGGGTGGAATAATAATTTGGAAACTTCGTGGAGAGATTCTTTACCAGAGATTGCTAAAATTTTAAAGGACTCTAAGGTTGATAAGGATGTTGATGTCGCTGTTGAATATCGATTAAAAAATAGTTTAGAAAGATTGGATTTTTTAATTTATGGTTTAGACCATGAAAATAAGAAAAATATTGTTATAGTCGAATTAAAACGATGGTGACAAGTAGAAAAAACTGAATCATTAAACCAAGTCTTCGCACTAGTTGGCGGAGGATGTTTTGAGGAGACTTTTCACCCTTCATATCAAGCCTATAGTTATGCAAATCAACTCAAAGCTTTTAATGAATATATTAATACTGAGAAAGTAAATCTTGAAAGCTGCTCATATTGTCATAATATGGATGAAGGATATAAAAGCGTTATGGAAGACATCGCTTTATATCCATTTATTAAAGACGCACCATCTTTTTTAGAAAATGATGGGGTTAGATTAAGAAACTTTATTGAAAAATACGTTTCAAAAAGGTGTCACGAGATTCTTTATGAAGTTAATAAATCAAGGACAGTGCCTTCAGACGAGTTTGCAAAATTAATTAAACGAGCTCTAGAAGGGAATCAGATGTATACACTTGATATGGGCCAATCAAATGCACTAACAACAATTGTTAATACTGTAAGAAGAGCCGATAAATATAATCAAAAAAAAGACAATTATTATTAAGGGCGGAGCAGGAACAGGAAAATCCATTATCGCAATTAACGCGTTAGGAGAATTAAATAGTCCTAAAAAGAAGTCAGATCGAATCGCTACTTTTTATGTTACAGCTAATGCCGCTCCTAAAAAAGTTATGTATAAAGGTTTAAGGAAAGACAAAGATTTTAAAGCTTCGGCACTCAAGGAATTATTTAAATATCCAACCGCTTTTAAAGATAGGCCTACTAATGATGTCCCTTGCTTATTAATAGATGAAGCACACCGTATTTTTAAGATGAAAGGCGGCGTCGGTTTAAAAAAGGGGCAAATATGTTGAAAGAATTGATCAAAGTCGCTAAGATTTCAGTATTTTTTATTGATGATAATCAAGCGATCTGTAAGGATGACTATGCAACCGTCGACCGTATAAAAGCCTTAGCTGAGGAATGCCGTTCAGAGGTTATTATGAGCGATGCTTTAGAGTTAACAGGGCAATATAGAGTACAAGGTGGTGCCGAATATATTGCTTTTATTAAATCTATCTTAGGCATTTCCAAAGAAACTGTTTATTTTAATAATGACAATAAATACGATTTAGAAGTATTTGATGATCCTAATCTAATGTTTGATAAAATTAAAGAATTAGATGAAAAAGCTAGAAAAGAAAAAGCAATAAAAGATGGATTATTACCATTCGATATTAATAAATATGCTGGCAATTGCCGTGTTGTTGCAGGTTATTGCTATGAGTGGGATTCCAATCATAAAAAAAGAGATGGGAAAAATGATGTTATTATTCCTGAATATAATTTTGCAAAAAAATGGAATTTAGCTTCTGGTAGTGGTTTATCCGCTTATTCTTGGGCGGATGATCCTGAATCTATTAATGAAATTGGTTGTGTTCACACTTGCCAAGGAATTGATTTAGATTATTGCGGGGTAATTATTGGAAAAGATATTACTTATGAAAATGGAAAACTTGTTTTCCATAAAAATATTCATCCTAAATCAGATAAGTCTGGAATAAGAACTGCAAATGACCTTGATGCTGAGACATGGATTAGAAATTCATATTATGTTTTACTTACTAGAGGAATTAAAGGAACTTATATATTCGCTGAAGATGAAGGATTAAGAGATTTTATTAAAAGTCGCTTATTTAAAAGTAAATAATAATATAGTTTTAATCTATATAAATAAATTACCCTATGTTTTTTAGTTTATCTAAAAAACATAGTTTATTCTTCTTACATATTACATAAAAAGGAATCATATTATCTTGATCAATAATTGGAATAAAGATACGATCTGAATATGTTTTAAATCTTATAGAAATATTAGTTACAAAGGTAGGAATACTTGAAGAATTAACTAATTCTTGAACCTCATCGCTACCCTGTCTAAAGAATCTAGATTTTTTAAGATGTTTATTAATAACTTTATCCCGAATTCCAATTTCTTTTACAATGATAAAAGATTGACCATCTAACTCTTTAAAGCTTAGGTCATCCTTTTTATTTGCTAAAAAATGTGTTTTAGGTAAAGAAACATATAATGTTTCTTCTAATATCTTTTCACAATATAATTCTTCATCTTTAATTTGATGATTAATAAATGCTAAATCGCTAATCCCATTTTTAACTGAATTAATACAATCAATCTCATCTTTAATTAAAAGAGTATAAGGATTATTTTCTTTATTAAAATAAAAGAAATTAGGATAACGAAAGGTTGGTCCAGGAGCTGTTGAATCGATTTTAATAGTTATTTCTTTTATTTTTAATTCATGAGCTTTTTCTTTTATTCTATTATTTAAAGTTATAGCGTTTTTAATATAATCAGCGATTATTTTTCCATTCTTATTTAAAATAACTCTATTTGGAGTTCTTTCAAATAAGCTTAAATCTAATTCATTTTCTAATTTTTGAATTGCTTTTGTTACTGAAGGTTGAGAAACATGTAATTTTTCACTAGCTTTTAAGATGTTACCTTCTTCATATACTGCTATAAAATATTCTAATAGATAAGATTCGATCATATATAGCCTCACTATAATTATTAATTATACTAGAATAAATAACTTATATTAAATATTTTAAAAAAGTCTTTTTAAAATATACTTGGAGGTAAAAAAATGAAAAATCTAATAGTTTATTTTTCTTGGTCGAATAATACCAAAAGATTAGTTGAAGAAATAAATAAATCTTTTAATTTTGAGATTATTCGTATTGAAAAAGAAATACCATATTCATCTAATTATGATATTTGCGCTTATAAAGAAGCTAAAGAAGAAGTCGAAAATAATATTCATCCTAGTATAAAAAAGTTAAATACTAATTTTAATGAATACGATAATATTTTTCTTTTCTTTCCTATTTGGTGGTATACCCTTCCAATGCCTTTATTAACATTTATTAATGAATATTTAAAAGATTTTAAAGGCAAGGTATATCTTTTCGCTAATAGTTATACCAATGATCCACAATATATGATCAATAGTTTAAAAGATGTAAAAGCGATTAATAATAAGATTAATTTTATTGAAGGTTTATTTAATAAAAGTGTTAAAGAACATATTTCATATCTTAAGGAGGTAAATTAAAATGGAAACTTTAAAACTTTATAATGGAGTTGAAATTCCTAGTAATGGATTTGGCGTTTATCAAGTTAGTAGAAGCGATTGTAAAAAAAGCGTTTTGACCGCTTTAAAGGCTGGTTATCGACATATTGATACCGCTCAAGCTTATTTTAATGAAGAAGAGGTAGGTGAAGCTATTAAAGAAAGTGGAATCGACCGTAAAGAAATTTTCTTAACTACTAAAGTTTGGATTGATAATTATGGGGAAGGAAAAACTTATGATTCAGTTATAGAATCAATGAGCAAATTAAAAACCGATTATTTAGATTTAATTTTATTACATCAACCAGTTGGTGATTATTATGCTGCATATCGAGATTTAGAAAAATTATATGCCGAAAAGAAAGTTAGAGCTATCGGCGTTTCTAATTTCTATCCTGACCGCTTAGTTGATATTTGTAGTTTTGTTAATGTTAAACCAATGGTCAATCAAATCGAAGTTAATGTTTTTAATCAACAGATCGAAGCTAAAAAATGGGCTGATAAATATAATGTTGTTTTAGAAGCCTGGGCTCCTTTTGCTGAAGGAAGAAACAATATGTTTAGTAATGAAACATTATTAGAAATCGCTAAAAAACATGATAGAAGTGTCGCTCAAGTAATTTTAAGATGGTTATATCAAAGAGGAATCGTTTCTTTGGCTAAATCAGTTCGTGAAGAAAGAATTAAAGAAAATTTTGATATTTATTCTTTTTCTTTAGATGATGAAGATTTAGCAAATATTGCTAAATTAGATACTAAAACATCTTCATTTTTCTCTCATCAAGACCCTAATATTATCGAATGGTTTGGTGATTTAATTCTTCAAAGAAGAAAAAATAATTAAGCATGCTTTAGATTTAGGAATTTATTTTGTTGATAAAGTGATAATTCCTTTTATAATAAGCTTTTCATCTAATTTTAATAATTCTTCTATTATTGAAAGAATTAATGGAGGGGAAGTTATTGAAAGAAGAAGATTTAGAAGAAGTGAATGTTATTTCTTGGATTGATTCTTTGAATATTTCTTTTAATAATTAATTTATAAATAAATAAAAAGGAGAAATAAAATGCGTAAAAATTTTGGTGTTAAAACTTATTTATATCCTCAACCTGTTTTAATGATTGGGACATATGATGAAAATAACGTTCCTGATTGTATGAATGCCGCTTGGGGAGGAATAAGTGAAGAAGACGAAATTTCAATTTGTCTTTCTAAAGAACATAAAACAGTTAAAAATATTTTAATTAATAAAGCTTTTACTGTTTC
>CASEST010000108.1 GCA_949290725.1 uncultured bacterium | reverse complement strand
TAGAAAAATTATTAGTTAAAAAGAATAATGAAGATGACGATAATGATGATAAAATAGACATCAAAAAAATATTACCAATTAAAAAAGATGAAGAGTAATTCTTAATCTTTTTTAATATTCCATAACTAAATCATATATTTCATTAATATAATCATTTATTTCGATAAAACGATCTTTCTTAGCTAGAGCTTCATCAATTACTTCTTTATTTTCTTCAAGCATTTGATTGACCTCATTTAACTTATTAACTCCATCTAAATAAGTTTCTTCGCCTTTATTTAAAGCTTCTTCAGCTTCAGTTAATATAGAAGGAATACTTTGATTAACATGCTCAATATTATATTTAATAATATTATCTAAACTTGAGACTAATTTATTAAATTCAATATTTAAAGAGTCAGCTCCTTCATAAGAAACACCCATATAGCCATAATTAATATTTAACATAAAATCAAACCAAGATGATAAAGGTAAAGCAAAAGAAATATCATTAAATAAACCTTTCATTTTATTAATTTCTTCATCTACTCCAGTTAAAACATTAATCGTTTCATTAAAGGAATTAATGTTTTGATCGATAGTTGCAATTCCATCATCAATCGAATTTAAAGCTGAATTAATCTCTTCCTCATATCGATCAAATTCATCAATATAAGGATCAAGATTCTCTTCGATTAAAGCGATTATTTCAATCCCTTCTTCAATAGTTGAAGAGATTTCACTTAAAGAATATGAAGATATTGAAGTAACACCTTGAGCTAATAATCGATCTACTTTTAAATCCATTTGGTTTAATTTATAAGATAAATCATCAACAAGTGGCAAAACCTGATTAGCTTCATTTAAATAATAATTCTTTAAATCGTTTAAATCATTTACATAAGTTTTTAAATTATTTAAATTATTTTTTAAATCATCGGCTTTTAAAATTAAAGCATCGGTTCCACTTAAATTGATATCTTCCATTAAATTAATACTAGTTAAAACATTATTAAATTCTTTACGGACTATTTGATAGGGCGAAGCAATAAAAGAAACGGAAAAAAAGACAAATATAAAAGATATTAATGATGAAGATAACATCTTTACCGGCTTTTTATTTTTAAATATATCTTCTCTTTTCTTGAATACAAATTTCTTTAATAAACCATAAATCAACCAAGCAAATAAATAAGATACTATTAAAGAGATTACTGCTGAAATTAAAAAGATAATTAAAGAAAGCAAACTATTTATTAAAGCGAGGTTATAAGCGTTAGTTAAATAAGTATCATCTAAAATCTGTGGAGCATAATTAAATGAATTAGCTAAATTATTCAATTCCAAATTTATTGAAGAAAAAGCATTAGTTAAACTGGTCGCTAATTCATCAACGCTTATATCAAATAAAGAAAGCAAAGATGGAGTAATAGGGATAAAGATAAAATAAAAAAGATAAGTAAAGCCAATAAATAAAACTAAATGAATTAAGGCCATAAAAGGATTTCTTAATAAACCTAATCCTATACCTAACAAAAATAAAATTAAAATTAAAATATCAATTGCCATATTATTATTCCTTTTTTAATTATATTTAAAGAATACAAAACAAAAAAGAAAAATATATTTAAACATAAAAAAAGAAGATTCAACTGAATCCTCACAATCTATATCGACTAAATTAACATCAATATTAATTTAGATATCGTTTTTTAATGGTGGCCCAACCCAGGGTCGAACTGGGGACACAAGGATTTTCAGTCCTTTGCTCTACCTGCTGAGCTATCGGGCCATTATTTTAATGAAAATGGCGGACCAGACGAGAATCGAACTCGCGATCTCCACTGTGACAGAGTGGCATGTTAACCGCTACACCACTGGTCCGCATCTAACACGTTTCTCACGTGCTTTAATAATATATCATAACTAATTATTTAAAACAATATTTATTTTTAAGTTTTTACTAGGTCACCATTTTGACCTAGTAAAAATTAAAAATTATTCAATTACACCTAAGTAATAATTTTTCTTTCCTCTTCTTAAAATAATATATTTTCCATGAAGAGTTAAAGATTGATCAATGAATAATGAGCTATCATTAACTTTATTTCCATTAATTGAAATTGCACCATTTTTAATAAATTCACGGGCTTCTCTTTTTGAAGAAGCAGCTTTTAAACTGATAAGTAAATCTTCTAAACTTTGAGGGGCTATATTAACTTTCATCTTCCCAAAAAGTTCTTCAATAGCTTCTTTTGATAAATTTTGAACCTCTCCAGAGAATAAAACTTCGCTCATCTTTTTAGCTTCTTCAGCATCCTTTTCCGAATGAACAGTTTTAACTACTTCATAGGCTAAAGCTTTTTGCCCAACTCTTTGTCCTAAAGAAGCAAAATGTTCTTTTTCAATCTTTTCAATCTCTTCCTTAGAAAGGAAAGTAAAGACTTTTAAATAACGAATTGCATCTTCATCGCTTTGATTAATAAAGAATTGATAAAGTTTATATGGTGAAGTTAATCTGCGGTCTAAAAATAAAGCTCCGTCTTCACTTTTTCCGAATTTTTTTCCATCGCTTCTCGTAATTAAATGAGCAGTCATACATTCAGCTTCAGCATCGACTCCTTCAAGTTTACGAATCAACTCTAAACCAGCAGTTAAATTGCCCCATTGATCGCTTCCGCCAATTTGGATATGACATCCTTCTTCTTCCCATAATTTATGAAAATCGATTGATTGAAGAGTCATATACGAAAACTCTGTTAAGGAGATTCCACTATCTAAACGCGAAGCGACAATATCCTTATTTATCATATAATTGACATTAAAATATTTAGCATAATTTCTTAAATAATCTAGTAAAGATAATTTAGAAAGCCAATCATAATTATTTAACATAATTCCTTTTTGAGGATCATCTAAATCTAAATAATGAGATAATTGGTTTTTAATACATTCAGTATTTTCTTTAATTTTTTCTGGAGTTAAAAAACTTCTTTCTTTTGATTTTCCAGATGGATCGCCAATCATTCCAGTCGCACCTCCAGCAACTGCAATAATTCGATGACCAGCTCTTTGTAATCTCATTAAAATTGAAATCATAACGAAATTACCAATATGCATTGAGGACGCGCTTGGATCAAATCCACAATAAATAGTTTGTTTAGTTTTAAACATCTCTTTAAGATGTTCCTCATTACTATAATCTTTAATAAGACCGCGCCAATTTAATTCATCAATAATATTTTCCATAAAATAAACACATCCTTTCAATATTATTAATTAATCACGATATTTAATATAAGTTTGTCGTCCGTTTTTCTCTATTTGAACAATCGCAATAATGTTGTTTTTATTAATGATTTCTTCGCTATCATCTTCATAAACGACTAAAATATCATTTTCATCAACTTTTTCTTTAAATTTCCCCATCAAATGACGAGCATTATTTAAACGAAGCAAATCACCAGAATGAAGACCATAATTAACGATTGAAACGACAGGAATTCCTAATTTTTTATAGCCTTGTAAACTCCTAAGTTCAACCAAGAATAAACCCATAATAGGTATTCCACCTGCTTTAATTACTAAATGAACCATCGCTTTAGCACTTCCACCAGTAGCAATTAAATCATCCATAATAATAACTCGATCGCCAGGTTGAATCGCATCTTTAGGAATTTCGATTGTATTTTGGCCATATTCTAAATCATAAGATTCGCTATAACCAACGAGTGGAAGTTTACCAGCTTTTCTAGCTAAAACTAGCCCTTTATTATTCATCGAACATAAAGGAGCAGCAAAAATAAAACCTCTGCTCTCAGCAGCAATTATCTTATCCCAATTATCATATGAAGGTAATTCCTTATTTAAATCCATAATTACTTGATGGAAAGCATCTCCACAAGCAAGTAATGGAGTTATATCTCTAAACTTTATCCCAGGGATAGGAAAATCATTAATCGTACGAATATATTCTTCATAAATGTCCATAAAATACCTCTCGAGCAAAACAAAAACAACAATTATTTATACCATATTTTATTATCTAATAATAATAAAATCGGAATTAAAATTTGGTTGAATCTTTTTTAATATAATAAGACTCAAATTTATAAACTTTATCAACGAGTTGATTATTAATTAAATCAACTAGCATATAAACACTTCTTTTGCCTACTTCCTGCATATCAATATATAAATTGGAGATAGTTGGACGAATAATTGAAGAATATTTAGTACCAATAATCGAAATAACTTCGATATCTTGAGGAACTTTTAAACCACAATCTTCTGCAGCATTCAAAACAGCAGCAGCAATAGAATCACGATAAGCAATTACAAATTCTTTTTTAACTTTTTTAAATCTTTCTTTGAAATCTAAATAAGTACGATTATAAGAGTCATCACAATTAATAATTCCATATTCACGATCATGTTCTAAATGAGTTTGAATAAAACAATTTTCAATACGTGATAAAAGTCGACCTGCATTATGGACGTGTAAAAAAGTCATCGTCTTATCACCTTTATTGAAATAATCAAGCATCAATCTTTTTAAAACATGTTCATAACCAAATGGTATCGAAGCAATCTTTGAAGCAACAATTTGATTATTAATTGCAACTACAGGAACATTATATGAATTGAAAACTTCAATATCTTCTTCGTTTAACTCATCATCAAATACAATAACTCCGTCAACATGCGATTTAATCATTTTTTCAATAGATGAAATTGCATCAATTCGTGAATGAGCGGTGGTATATAAACTAACGGTAAAATTTTTATTTTTACAAATCTCAATAATACCATTAAGCATATTAGAAATATAAACATAATTCGCCGAAGGAACAATAACACCGATAGATGTCGTTTTATTTGTGGCTAAAGCTTGTGCTAAACCACTAGGTTTATAACCTAATTTTTTAATGACGTTTAAAACTTTATTGCGAGTCTCTTCCTTGACGCTATTAGTATCATTTATTACACGCGAAACAGTCGCTAAAGAGACACCGGCTGCTTTAGCTACTTCATAAATCGTAACACGGTCCTTAAATTCGCCTGCCATACAAAGACATTATAGCAAAATTAATGTAAATTGTATGAAAATTTTTCATTTTTTCATAATTATTATTCAAGATAAAAAATAATGAATAAATTCGACTTTTTCGAGTTACAATTTTTGTCACTTAATAATTATTTTCATAAAATATCCCTAAAATTGTTTAACTAAAAAAATTATGGTAGATATGTTAAAATAATTAACATGATGGATTTAAATTTTTTTGATATTTTATCAGTAAATGAAAGAGCAAATAACGAAATAAAAAAAGGTATTAAGGTTATAAATGGTAGCGCTGGTACCTTATTAAATAATGATGGTGAGATTGTTAATTTTGCAGAAGTTAACAAATATATTTTATCTGATTTTTCAACTTCTTTAGCTTATTCACCACAATTAGGAACTAAAGATTTTCAAGAAGGCTATCTTAATTGGATTTTTGAAAATAAATTAAAAATAGCTAACGATAAATTTAATATCGTAATTTCCGCTTCTGCTGGAGGAACACAAGCCTTATTTGTTGCTTTTAAAATGCTTAATAAAACCCATACATTGCTTCTTCCTTCGGTTAGATGGCCAAATTATGATACTTTGGCTGAGGAAAGCGATATTAAATTTGAGGAGTTCAATTCTTTTAATAGTGACAAGTTCGATTTTAAATCACTTGAAGAAAAGATTAATGAAATTGCTGGTCCTATTTTATTAGTAATTAACGATCCATGTCATAATCCAACTGGCTATAACTTTAACGATGTTGAATACGATAAATTATTCAACTTAATAAATAAATATAATGATAAAGTGACATTGCTTTTAGATTTGGCATATTTAGATTTTTCACCAAACCGTGATATGATTATTTCTAAAATTGTAGATTCAAACTTCAAGAATCCTCTATTTTTAGCTATTTCCTCTTCTAAAACTTTTGGCTACTATGGATTAAGAATGGGTGCTTTAGTTATTTTAATGAATAAAGAAGAAAAAGATATTTATTCATTAAATATCAAAAAAATAATTAGAGGGACAACTTCTTGCTCAAATACATTATTAATCAATGGCTTAGCTGATTTTTTCAAAAGCGGAGACGATTTAAAAATTGTTAAAGAAAAGTTACTAAAAGAAAGAGAAAGGGTTTATCAAATTGGTAATGGAATAAAAGAAATTCTTAGCCGCAAAAATATTAAATACTTACCATTTTCTAATGGATTTTATTTAACATTTTATAAAGAAAACGCTGTTCAATATTTGAAATATTT
>CASEST010000107.1 GCA_949290725.1 uncultured bacterium | reverse complement strand
TTCTTTCTTATATATAATATAAGGATAGAAAAGAAATACATATTTAATTACTTTAGGTTATTAAACTCATTTTGAGTTAATAATATAAAATTTTCTTAAAATAATTTAGGAGGAATAAAATGAAAAAAAGGAAATTTTTAGCTTTATTAGCTTGCTGCTCGATTGCAGCTGGTACAATGACAGCCTTAAGTTCATGTAATGGAACTTTTGAAGGGATTTTGTTATGGGGACCAGCAGAACATGCTGAAGTATATACTCAACTTTGGCAACAATTTATCACTGAAAACCCAGAATATGCTGATATTGAATTCCAATACGGTAACAATGGTGATGCAGGCGCATATGACAATTTAGCTGTTGACCCACAATCTGGTGCTTCAATCTATACTTTTGCTAATGACCAATTAGCAAATATTAGAAGAATCGGTGCTATCGCTCCAGTTGCTGGTCAAAATGAAGAATGGATTTTAGCTAACCATTCACAATTCTCTTGTGATGCAGGTAAGATCGATAATACTTATTATGCATATCCAGTTTCTCAAGATAATGGTTTCGTTTTCTGTTATTCAAAAGATGCATTTAGAGATACAGCAGTTTGGGATGAAACAACTGACTCTATTAGAGCAGATTACACATTTAGAGACTTATTTGCAGCTTTAGATGAAAGAGGAACCCAAGAAGGTCATGAAAAATGGGGTAACGGATTAGTTCTTTGGCCATGTGGTTCAGCATGGTATGAAGCTGGTGTCTTCTTTGCAACTGGCGGAGATTATAGTGTTGAATACGATAAAAGTGGCAACCAAGTTTCAGCAGAATGTTCATTCGGTTATACAGAAAGCGGCGGACAAAAAGATTACACAATCGGTTTAGAAGCTGCTCGTTGTATGGTTAACTCTTATACAAATGAAGATGGTACAGTTTCAAAGCACTTTATGTATACTGATGATAATACTCCAGCATATAATGATATCGTTTCTCAATATATTACAAATGAAACACAACCTTTAGCGGGCATTATTTCTTGGAACAATGGTGATGCATTTTCCAATTGGGGTGATGATTATGATGCAACTATTTTACCAATGTTAGAAAGTGACACTGTCCAATTAGGTGGAACTGGTGAACAATATAGAATGAAGACATTCGGTGGTTGTAAATTAATGGGTGTTAATCCATATTCTGCATTCGCTAGAAAGAGCCCAGAAAATTTACAAATGTTACACGATTTAGCTAAATTCATGACTGGTTATGATGCTTCTATGGCTAGATTCGAATCTTCTGGATTAGCTCCATCTAATTTAGAAGCTGCTCAAAATGAAGATGTTTTAGCTAGCCCATTCGTTGAAGCATTAAATGCTCAAATGGCTTTAACAGATGAAAATGGAAATGAAATTGGCTACCGTGTCCAAGATTCAACTCCAACTAACTTCTGGGATCCAATCGCTGCTTTCGGATTAGGTTTATTCACAAATACTAATGATGGAACAGATAATGGTTATGGAAGTGAAGATTCCATTCTTCCAACATTAGAAAACTTACAATCTGATATTGAATCAGCTACAGTATAAAAATTAACTTTAAATCAGGGGGTTTGTTTTAATAACCCCTTGATTTGCTTTATAGTGAGGATTTTTTATGACAGATTTAAACTATTTGGGTTTATCTAAGCCTAGAAAATTAATGTATAGAACAAAAAGAGGATTTAGAAATTCCGGAAAAGCTATAAAGAAATTTTTTAGATCGATTCCAACAAAAATTTCTGAAATATTTCATAAATTTATTAGTTCTTTCTCAGTCGTCGGTGATGCGATGTTATACGGTGATTGGAAAACAAAATTATCATTTATTATTTTCGGTTTCGGAAATATATCTCGCGGGCAACTTTTAAGAGGCTTCTTGTTCCTTGTTTATGAAATAGTTTTTATTTTATACATGGTTTTCTTCGGTGGAGGATACCTTGCTAAATTTGGCACTTTAGGAACGGTTACTACAATCACTGACGAAAACGGTTTCGTTATTCCTGGTGATGATTCTTTCAATATTCTTCTTTATAGTGTTATGACCATTTTAGTTATTGGCTGTACATTATATGTTTGGTTCCAATCAATAAAACAAGCTTATAGTGTTCAAGAAATGACTGAAATTAATAAAAAATTATCAAAAGGAAGAGATGATCTTATTAATTTGGGAAATAGATATTATCATACTACCCTTTTAGCATTGCCTATGTTTGGCCTAGTATGTTTTACTATTATTCCATTAATTTTCATGATCTTCGTCGCTTTTACAAACTACAATACTCAACATTTACCACCTGAAAGATTATTCACATGGGTTGGGTTTGAAAACTTTGGAACTGTTTTAAATGGTGGCGGTATTGGTGGTGGCAATTCTGCTAGATTTACTTACACCTTCTGGGCTTTATTAGGATGGACCTTACTTTGGGCAGTTCTCGCTACATTTACCAACTTTATTATTGGTATGGTAATTGCAGTTGTCATTAATAAAAAAGGATTAAAATTAAAGAAATTCTGGAGAACAATCTTAGTTATCACTATCGCTGTTCCTCAATTCGTCTCTCTTTTATTAATGAACAAAATGTTACAAGATAATGGTATTTACAATCAATTATTAATGGCAATGGGTTTAGAACCAATAGGCTTTTTAACCGATCCAATAATCGCAAAAATAACAGTAGTTGTTGTCAACCTTTGGATTGGTGTTCCATATACTGTTTTAAGTTCAACTGGTATTTTAATGAATATTCCTGATGATTTATATGAAGCAGCAAAAATCGATGGTGCTAATCCATATAGAATGTTCACATCTATTACTCTCCCTTATATGTTATTCGTTATGACTCCATCACTTATTACAACATTTGTTGGAAATATTAATAACTTTAACATTATTTACTTATTAACAGGTGGTGGACCAAAACTTGATCCTAATATGATGTCAAGCGCTGGGCAAACTGACTTATTAATCACTTGGTTATATAATTTGACAGTTACTGAACAATCATATGATATGGCTTCTGTTATCGGTATTTTAATCTTTATTATTTGTGCTGTTTTCTCTCTTATTTTCTATTCGAGAAGTAACAGCTTGAAAAATGAGGAGGACTTCCAATAATGACAATGTCCAGAAAAGTTGGCGTCAGAGCACGCCGTCATATTGTTAATGGTATTATTTATATCTTTTTAACTATTCTATCAATCATTTGGATTTTCCCATTCGTTTACATTTTTGTTCAATCGATTAGAGGAGATACAACTGGTATTGCTTTGACTTTCTTCCCTGAAGGCTTCAATTATACTTTAAATAATTATGTTAATCTTTTTACTGACCATCTTTATAGCTTTGGAACTTGGTATGCAAATACTTTAATTATCGCTTTAATGACAACAGTAGTTCAAACAATTTTAGTTTTGATGACAGCTTATACCTTATCAAGATTAAGATTTAAAGGAAGAAAAGGAATCATGAAATTAATGCTTATTTTAGGTATGTTCCCTGGATTCCTTGGCATGATTTGTATTTATAGAATCTTACAAGCAGCCGGCTTACAATCAAGCGTTTTTGGTTTATTCCTTGTTTATATTGCTGGATCAGCTATGAATTATTACATCTCTAAGGGCTTCTTTGATACAATTCCTCGTTCACTCGATGAAGCTGCATTAATTGATGGTGCAAATAGAAATACTGTTTTCTGGAAAATTATTATTCCATTATCAAAGCCGATTGTTGTTTATACGGTTTTAACAGCTTTCTTAGCTCCTTGGGGAGATTTCATGATGGCTAGCTACCTTGTTGGTAGAGGCGCACAAACTAGTTATACAGTTGCTATCGGTTTGAGACAATTTGTTCAACCAACCTTAGCAGCAAGCTATTTTACTAGATTCTGTGCTGGTGGAATTTTCGTTTCGATTCCAATTGTTATCTTATTCTTCTTCTTACAAAGATATTATGTTGAAGGAGTTACTGGAGGAGCCGTCAAAGGCTAATATAGGAGAAATATATGGCAAATTTACACTTAAAAAACATATATAAAGTTTATCCAAATGGCGCTAAAGCTGTTTCAAACTTTAATATGGAAATCAAAGATAAAGAATTTATTGTTTTTGTCGGTCCTTCTGGATGTGGCAAATCAACTACATTACGTATGATCGCTGGCCTTGAAGATATCACTGCTGGTGAATTATATATTGGTGATGAACTTGTTAATGATGTCGAACCTAAGGATAGAGATATCGCAATGGTTTTCCAAAACTATGCACTTTATCCTCATATGACTGTTTATGATAATATGGCTTTCGGTCTTAAATTAAGACATGTTCCAAAAGAAGAAATTCATAAAAAAGTCTTATGGGCAGCCGACGTTTTAAAACTTACCGAGTATTTAGATAGAAAACCTAGAGCTATGTCTGGTGGTCAAAGACAAAGAGTTGCTTTGGGTAGAGCTATTTTAAGAAGCCCAAAAGTCTTCTTGCTCGATGAACCTCTTTCCAACCTTGATGCTAAATTAAGAACTGAAATGAGAGCTGAAATTGCTAAGATTCATAACCAATTACAAACAACTTTCATTTATGTTACCCATGACCAAACAGAAGCTATGACTCTTGGAACAAGAGTTGTTGTTATGAAATTAGGTGAAGTACAACAAATTGATACACCTCAAAATCTTTATAATTATCCATCAAATAAATTCGTTGCTGGATTTATTGGAACTCCACAAATGAATTTCTTTGAAGCAACATTAAAGAGAAATGGCGATACTGTCGAAATTATTTTCGATTATTGTGATAATAAACTCTATGTTCCTTTCGAAGATTTATTAAAAGTCACCCCAGCTTATTTAAATGGTAAAGAACATGTTTGGGTTGGTTTAAGATGTGAAGATATTTCATTAGAACCTGAAGATATTGCTAAGAGCAAAAATATCATGAAGATAAAAGTTTCTCACTTCGAAGAACTCGGAAATGAAACTTTAATTTATGGTGATTTAAATATGGGTGGCGATGGTTTCGTTGAATCATCCACTAGAGTTATCGCTAAATCAAATCATGGTTATTTAAATTTAAAACCTGGAGACGTTGTTGAAGCTGCTTTCAATATGAAGAAAGCACATTTCTTCGATAAGAAGAGTGAAGACACAATCGTTCCACGTGTTCCAAAAGAAAATGTCTTCGATTGCAGCGTTAAAAACGGACATCTTACATTCTTAAATACAGAGATTACATTGCCATCAGCTATTAAATGTAAAGATATCGAAGTCGGACGTTTTATTATCCCAACCGATGCAATAAGTTTAACTGATGAAGGTGAATTAAGTGCTAAAGTAACTGGATTTGAAGTAGTTAACGATGTTAAACTTTGCTATTTAAATATTAATGGAAGAACATTCTTTGCTATTACTGAAAAAGAATATGAAGTTGGCACAGTTGTAAAATTATCGATTGATTATAAGAAGATTTCTATCTTCGAAAACGATAGTGATGAAGCAGTTGTTAAACCACTTTCTACACATGATACTTTCTTAGGTTTATTTACCAATTTAGAAAATAATAATAAAGCTATTAAATCTTTAACTAAATTAGTAGATGAAATTTCTGAAAATAAAGTTAAAGAAATTGAAAGAGAAAAATCATTAAAACTTTCAGAATTAGGCTATAATAACTTCTTATATAAAGAATATAAAGAAGATTATAAAGATGCTCTTGATGCTAATAAAAATGAACTTACCTATAAATTATCAACATTAGATTTAGGTAAAGATGGTAAAAAGAAAGCAAGAGATGAATATAAAGCAGCTAATGAAAAAGCTAAGGCAGAATATTTAGAAAAAATTAAAGTCTTAGATGCTAAAAAATCTCAAGCTTCTGCTGATAGTGCTACAAAAGCTGATAGTATCAAAGAAACTTATTCAAAAGAAATCGCTAATTTAAAACAATATTATAAGAATATTGCTAAAGATATTAGTGATGGCGCAAGCGAACTTAAACCTCTATTTGAAGAAACTAAAGCTGAAAGTGAAGCTACATTAGCTAAAGATATGAGCGAACTTAAGGCTAAGAGAAAAGAAACTTTAGCTGCTTTACATAATGAACTTAGTAAAGCTAAGACAAGTGATGAAAAAGCTTCAATTAAAGATAAGATCGCTCGTAATAATGATCGTTTCGATAAAGAAGAAGAACTTGCTGGATTAAAAGCTAAGAGTTTCTATATCGGAATTAATGGTCACTACGTTAAATCTTCATTCGATATTACTAAACGTATTGTTCAAGCATTCGGCACTGATTTATTTAGATCTAATTATCGCTATGAAATTTCTCATTACGATTATGTTCGCGTCAATGATGGCGGATTAATCGCTCATGTTGAAGAGATTTTAGATTATGGTAAAGAAAAATTTGCTAGATGCTTAGTAAATAAAAATGAAATTTATGTTTCTTGTAAAGACGATGTCAAAGTTGGAGATACTTTACATTTGACATTCAATTTGAATAACATTAGAGTATTCGAGAACAAATTTGATATCAGATTATTCTAAGATTATTATGAAAAAAAATAAAAAACTTATTTTCGTTTTATTCCCTATCCTGCTCCTTGGAGCAGGATGTGGGAATACAACTGACTTGCCAGCTGACATTTATAATTATTTAAAACAATTTAGTTTTAATAAAACTTATGCAAATACCAATCAATGTGTTTTAACCTCTCTTTATCAAGAATTTGATAAAGATGGAAATTTAATTGGTGAGAAAAAAGAAGATCTTAATTTTTCTAAAACAGAAGAAAATGAAGATTTAAGGTTTGATTATATTTGTCAAAATTTCGGGAACCAAGTAGAAGCTAATGATGGCTTAAACGTTATCGAAACTACATTATTTACTAATAATTCGGGTAAATATGAGATTCTTAAAACTGAAAACGACAAAACTATTTTAAATGAAGAATTGATTTTTCAAGATGCGTATTCTTATATGATTTCTTTATTTTATACTAATGATTCGCCTTATCGTTATGGTGGATTATATTATGGAGATTATTTCCAAATTAATTCTCATACATTTGGATTGAATTATAAAATTAAAGACGATTTTTTATATTTCGAATCCAAAAATGATGAAAATTTTTTCGAAGATGCAATTGCTTCGCAAATAATCGCAATCAATAATAATGGAATGTTAGTATATTGTAATCAAATGTTAACAAATACTGTTACCGGAAATTATGCTACAATGCTTCTTGAAGCAACATATAAAAAATAACCACTATTATAATTGGTAAAATAGTGGTTTTATTATTTTTAAATTTTTTCTTTTTGCCAAATTATTTGATAAGTTAATGCCGCTGAACAATTTATTAATAAAGTTAGGGCGATAGAGAAGAAGAAGTAATTATCAGAAAGGAAAACGTCGATAATATTAAAAACGTTTAAAATTTGTAAGCCGAAGATAATTGAAAAAGTTAATCCTGCTAAACCAACGATTATAAATAAGGAGAAAGAAATATAATTGATTCGAAAAGCAGCTCCTTCTTTAAAACAAATAATTGGTAAAAGCGAAGCTTCTTTATTAAAACCTCGAATATATAAATAAGCTTCAATGATATGTAAAATAACGATTACAGCTAATCCTATAGAAGTAAATAAAATATCTTCGCCTTCAGAATGTTCGGCGAATTGCAGATTTATTGCTAGATATAAGATTAAAGCTGCCGATATGATAAATAAAAAGATATATATTAAATTATAAATTTTAAGTTTCATGCAAATATTTTATAATAAAGCTAATTTAATTTGAATAGGAGTTTAATAAATATGAATTTTAGCGCAGTTGAACATATTAGTGATTCTAAATATTGCTTCGCAATTAATGAATCTGAAATGAAAGTTAGATTAAAAGTTGATAAAAATGATCATTTCCAAAAAATCGAATGTTTATATAACAATTCGCAATTTTTTTATAAAACTCAAAAGAGTTTAGTAATGGATAGAGAATTTGAAGATGATTATTTTGCTTATTATTCAGTAATATTTAAATGCGATAAAAATGATCCACGTTCATCATATGTCTTTTTACTTACTGATGAAGATGGTCAAAAATATTTCTTTAGCGAAGATGGTTTAACTAAAGATTATGATTTTTCGTTCTCTTTTTACAATCGTTTTGGAATCCCATATATTAATAAAATAGATATTAAAGGGAATAAGAAATTCGAAGGTAGTTTGGTCTATCAAATTTTTCCTGAAAGATTTAATTGTTCTGATTTTTCTAAAAAATATATTAATCAAGATTGGTATAGCCTCTCTTTAAAAGGTGATAATAATAATCGTATTCAAAACGTTTTTTTAGGTGGTGATTTTAATGGAATTACTTCTAAAATCGACTATATTGCTGATTTAGGTTTTGATACTATTTATTTAACCCCAATTTGTCAATCGCCTTCTAATCATAAATATGATGTAATCGATTATTTTAAGGTTGATGAGATGTTTGGAACAACCGAAGATTTTAAAAACTTGGTTGGACGTGCCCATCAAAAGGGAATTAAAATTATTCTTGATTTAGTATTTAATCATTCTTCAAAATATAATGAAATGTTTTTAGATGCATTAAAAAATGGCAAAGCTTCAAAATATTTTAATTATTATTGTATTCATGATGAAGTTTTTAAAGATAGCCAAGTAAACTATGAAACTTTCGGTTTTACTGATCAAATGCCAAAATTAAATTCAAATAATTTTGATGAACATGATTATTTTGTTGGCGTCGGAAAATATTTTATTAAAGAATATAATATTGATGGTTATCGTCTCGATGTAGCTGATGAAGTTTCTCATACTTTCTGGCGTTATTTCAAACATGAGATGAAAAGAGTAAAAGAAGATATCCTTTTAATTGGTGAACACTGGACTGATTCAACATCATATTTAAGTGCATCTGAGCTTGATAGCGTCATGAATTATCCATTCTTTGTTGCTAGTAAATATTTTTATATTGAACATAAGTTTAATGCTCGGGAATATGCTCAAAAATTAAACTCCTTATTGCTTAGATATGATGATAATACAAATAAAGTCTTATTGAATCTTTTAGATTCACATGATACAGTTCGTTTTTATAATTTTGTTAAAAATGACAAAAATCTTTATTTAATTGCTTTTTTGACTTTGATTGTCTACCCTGGAATGAGCATGATTTATTATGGAGATGAAATCTTTATGGAAGGTGGCTTTGATCCAGACAATCGAAGAGGTATGCTTTGGAATTCTAAAGAATTTGATAGTAAAGAACATCAAATCTTTAAAGATATTTTAAAACTAAAACAAATTGATGTTATTCGTCATGGCGATGTTAAAATCTATGCTAAGGACGATTTATTAATTATTGATCGTTTTGATAATCAATATAGAGTTAGAACAATCATTAATAACTCTGGAAAAGATAAAAATATTGATTTAAATAATATAATTTTAATGAATAATTATCAAAATAAGGTCTTAAAAGACAAAGGATTTGTAGTTATTAAAGAAGATATTTAAAAAAAGAAAGCACTTTCATAAATTTAAATAAAAAAAATTAAAAGAACGATATTTATCGTTCTTTTTTTAGCGAAAAAATGAAAGAAAGCGTTTTCAATTTTTAGATTAATTTTGCTAGATTTCCAATTTTCTTATTTTTATTATATGATATAAGTACCTCAAAAGAGGTGAATTAATTAATATCAGGAGGTAAACTTTATGATTAAAATTATGTTTAAAAAATTATTTATGAAAAAATATTTAAAAAAAGTTAATAGATCAATTGTTGGAGTTGAAAATTATAGTGTTCAATCAGGTAATTTTATTCCTCCAGTTGCATTTATTAATATTCAACAAGAATTCTAATCTTATTTATTATTTTATTTAATGAATAAATTATTAATTATCGATAATATTTTACATATTATTTAAAATAAGGTATTATTTATTCGTTAAAAGACACGTCTTTAAGATTAATTTTCTAACTAGAGAATGTAACATTTGGTGGAAGTTACAAGAAAATCCTTAAAGGTATCACTTTTATTATATTTTTAAAACCATTACTTGTTGAGGGTATATCTTTTAAGATATAAACTAAGGTGGTACCGCGGATAAGCTTAGCTATTCGTCCTTAGAAATTAAATTTCTATGGACTTTTTTATTATAAAGGAGAAATTTGATGAGTTTGAAAGATACTTTATTAATGCCTAAAACTGATTTTGAAATGAGAGGTAATCTCAACATTAAAGAACCTAAATTCTTAGAAAAATGGGATAAAGAAGACATTTATCATAAGATGAATGAA
>CASEST010000106.1 GCA_949290725.1 uncultured bacterium | reverse complement strand
GTTGTATAAACGTACACTCCTTTTGGCACATAAATCCTAAATTTTTGATTATTCCCTACAAATTCAAACCAACCTAAACCTAAAAAACCTATATCACGATTTCCATTTTCTTCAATTTCAAAATCATAAATATCAAAGTCCTTTAAATCTCGATACTTATAGGAAGTATTGCTTTGGTCGCCTTTTTTTAATATCGACTCAAAAAATTTAACTGCATCTCCTCTTTTAGTTTTGATATCAATCTTTGAAGAAACATATAAATAGAGAGTAGTTTTTTCTTCAGTTAATTGCTCAATAAAAGCTAACCCACCTATCGCACAAGAAACTTTATTATTTAAATGAACTTTGCGCATTTCAACAGGTTTTTTTGGAACAATATAATTTGAAATAGGCTTCTCTAGTAAACCTAATAATGAGTTATTAATTGGGAAGCCAGGGACTTCAAAAATAGAATTCTTGTTATTAATTGGGATTTTAAATCCACGTAATCCTGTATTAGGAAATGTATAAGTAATAATATAATTATTAGTATTGTTTTGATAATGTTTCAATATTTCGCTGATAAGCGTCGATTTACCAGAAGTCGATGAGCCGACAAAATAAACATCTCGGCCATTAACGTTTTCTTTTATTTTCGTGGTTAATGAATCAATATTATAGCCAGTATTAGACGATGTTAAAATGATATCTAAAACATTTAATTTAGACATTTTTAAACGGTGTCGAACATAAGCAATCAAATTGTCATCATCAGCATCTTTTGGCATTAAATCACGTTTATTAGCTACAGCAATAACATCAAGACCACTCAATAATTCGGTTATTTTTGATGGGAACCCGCCCTCAAATGAAAATAAATCGATAACATATATGATAAGGCCATTTGTTTTAATTATCGTATCCAAAATACTTCGATAGTCATCATCTAAAATTACTTCATTATTGGCGATTTTTTCATTTTTAAAACATTTATTGCAAAGCAAAACACCATCCGGATATTTTTTCAAAATCAATGGGGTAATATAACCAGATTCATTAATCTCAGTAGTCTGCAAAATTGCACCACAATGTGAACATCTTTTAACTTTTTTTAGAACTGACATGAAAATCTCTCCAATTAATAAGCAACTTATTCTTAATAAGTTTGTTTTTAACAAATTTTTCAAAAAATTTGTTAACTTTTGTTATATTAGCATTTTTGGTAGCTAATTCATTGACGTAAATAGTCTTAATCTTAAGTTTATTTCCGCATTTTATATCAGTTAATAATTGATCTCCAATAAACAAGGCATTTTCTTTACAAATTCCTAAATCATTTAAAAATCTATTAACTTTAAACTTGAACGGTTTGAATGCTCTCGATAAATACTTTACATCTAATATTTTAGCATATTTCTCAACTCTTTTATTAGAATTATTACTGCAAATAACTAATTTGATGTCCGTCTCTTTTAATTTATCAAGATATTCGACCACAATTCGACTAGGTTCAAGAATATAATATGGATCAAGGGTATTATCTAAATCAACAATTAGATATTTAATACCATGTTCTTTATAAAAATCCATCGGAATTTCGAATATACTATCAGCAATACAAAAAGGAACGCAATTCATACTTAAGATTATATTCTATACATAAATAAAAATAAAGAAAATTGAATACTAAAAAAATACTAGAAAACAACTAAATAACTACTAAAATAAGAAAATTTGCTGTTTATTAATAATTGATTACTTTACTATGCAAACATTGTATAATTTAATTATGAAAAACAAATCCAACACAAATAACATAGCTAGATTTATAATTTTACTCGGATATTTCTTAACAATATTTTCTCCATTTTTGGGTTGTTTTGTGTTTATTGCCCCAATAGCGTTATCCTATAAAATAGTCGATAAAGATATGGCTTATAATTTATTAGCCTCTATTATTGGAATAATCTCTAGTTTTTTATTATTTATAATAATTCTAATCTCCTAGATCATCAAATATAGAAATCTGTTCGTATTGTTTAGAAGAATCATTATCTTCTTCTTTTAACTCAATTTTGTCTTCGATAGTACTATCATCAATTATAATCGGATCGAAGGTAAAAACCTGTTTAATTTCAAAATCTTCAGGAATTAATTCGATATTTTTTTTGCAATATTTTTCAATAGGCGTTAAATGATAATCGTTTATACTAATTTCAAATATTTGATTATTAGTATAAATACCAGCAAATTTAGTTTCTTTATTCTTATCTAAAATAACTTTAGCATCAATTAAAACATGAGGGTCACTTTTAAATGATTTAAAAATAAATTGAGTCGCCCCTAGTCTAGAAGTTAAATTTAAATTGGAAATATCATAAATACGATACATCCCTTTATTTGTTAAAAGAATAATTTTAGCTTTTTCG
>CASEST010000105.1 GCA_949290725.1 uncultured bacterium | reverse complement strand
TATTTTAATATTGATAAACCAAATTCCCGACTAGTAATTCCTTTAGTCGATTATAAAGAAACAAAAATTAAGCATCATGTTGATATGTTTCTATTAGCTGATAATTTTACAAATAGTAATAAAAAAATAAAAATATATAAAAATATTAATGAAGCTCTCGAGGATTTTAAAAATGGTGAGAGAGTTGCTTTAAATACAACTTCTGAAAAAGGAAAAGTTTCAACTTTTTTTGCAAATCCTTTCGGACCTATGCAAGAAAAGGCTAAAGTTGAAACTTTTATCGAAGATTATTTTAATATATTATTTAAAAATAAAATTCCTGTTGGGAAAGTGTATACATCCTTAAGTTTTGATAATAAAAATGGACCGCTAACAGCAGCCCAAGATCTAATTGAGTTTTTTAATAGTTATTAAGCTAAGAAAAAGTCATCGCCAATCTTATAAGAATCGTCTAATTCCAATAAGCCGTGTACTTTTTCATAACCAGGCAAAGTTAATTCTCGTCCGCTACAAAGCATACCATAGCTATCTACTTTTAATAACTTCCCAGGAACAATTTGCTTGCCATCTGGCATAAAAGTGAAAGGTAAAGCGCAGACGCATTTTAAACCTAATCTAGCATTAAAAGCCCCACAAACAATTTGTAAAGGTTCTTTTTCTCCAATATCAACTTTACAAATATGAAGGTGGTCTGAATCTGGATGTTCTTCAATATCAACGATTTTAGCAACCTTAAAACCACTACCTTCTTGAAATTCTAATTCCTTTATTCCAGCGTTTTTTAAAATGTTATTAATCACATCAAGTACTTCTTTATTTAAGTGATGAATAAAACCATTAGCTTTAATTTTTATTATTTTAGAAATATTAAAAATATTTATTCCAACTAGTTCTTTGTCTTTATTATATAAAGCGACAACATCTTCGTTTTTTACAACTTCTTGAGGATATACATTTGGTTGAAAAACAATCAATAAAACATCGCCAACAGTTTTTAAATTATAATAAACACCATATTTCATATTAATATTTACTTTCCTTAACTTCTTCTATTACATCTAAATTTAAATTTTCTAGAATATATTTTAATGAATTTTTGGCTGAAATAAAATCATTAGTATCGATAATTGATGAAGCATTATGAATTGAACGAGCGCAAATACAATGTGTTAAAGTTAAAATATTCTTTTGATGAATTATCGCTGCATTTGTCGAACCTAAAGTGTCGAAATATTGATACTTTCCATTAGTTTTTTCAATTGATTCTTTTTGCAAATTAAGTAAAGCTTGATTTCCAATCATTCCACGATCGAAATAACGAATTAAAACTCCATTTCCTAATACTCCGTTATCAGAATAACCTTGAGTATCTCTCGCAGCTGAGCAATCTAAAGCAATACATAAATCAAAATCAATTTTGTTTAATAAGGCATTCACTCCTCTTAAACCAACTTCTTCTTGGCAAGTTCCGCCAACATATAAATCATATGGTAATTCGACATCTCTCAATTCATGAAGCATTAATAATCCTAAAATAATACCATAACGATCATCTAAAGCTTTTGATAGAATTCGATTTTCTTCGTTTAAATATTCTATAGTTCCGACAAAGGCTATCATGTTACCAATTTCAACGCCACTATTTATTGCATCTTCTTTATCAATAAATCCGAAATCAAAAGTGAGATCATCAGCTCCAATTTCAACATTTCCTTTTAATAAATGTGGGGAAGTTGCATCTATAGCGCCTAAAAATTGTTTTTCGTTAAAAGTAGTTAAACGAACTCGATTAGCTAAAACTGCTTTAAAATCAATTCCGCCAATCCCGATTGCTTTAATAGTTCCATTCTCATTAATTTTTTTAACAATAAAGCCAACTTCGTCCATATGGCCATCGATTAAAACCTTAAATTTAGGATCTTTACTTCGTTTTAACCCTAAAACATTACCGAAATTATCCTTATAAATCTCGCAGCCTAACTTCTGATATTCATTTATTAAATAACGGGCTAAAAGCTTTTCGTGTCCAGAAACTGCATCGATTTGAGTAATTTCATCAAAATATCTCTTTTCTAATTCATTTAATTTATTCATCTTAACTCTGCATCCTTTTTTTAATATTAAGCGATTAATTTTAATTCCAGCATTCTTAAATTTAGTTTCAAATTCAGTTAGCGCATCAAAATCATCTAAGATTTGATAATTTTGATTATCAGTTAAAATATCAAAGCCAAAATAATTGAACATCGACTTACTATATAAGTAGAAATTATAATTATCGCTTTTAAAATAAATATTATGATTATCTTTTAAAATATTGATATATTCTTTGATAAACAATGGAGATGTTAATCTTCTTTTTTCATGTCTTCTTTTAGGCCACGGATCGGAAAAATTCAAAAATATTCCAGAAAAAGAAGATTTTGGAATTATATTAACTAATTTATAAAAATCTCCACTAATTAATTTGACATTATTTAAGCCGCTTTCATCAATCTTTTTTAAACAAATACCTGAAATAGTTTGGTCTAATTCTACAACTAAAAAATTATACGATTGATATTTCGCCGCAATATCCAAAATAAATTGCCCTTTACCTGGACCAATTTCTAAAAAGGTCGGTTTTTCTAAAATAAAGTCAGTTATCTTTTCTTTATCTTCTAAAGTAAAGATATCTTTACCAATCTTTAAATAATCAACAGCCCGTTGCTTAAATTTAGTCCTCATTTAAATTACCTAAAGCAAAGATAGCATGAGCATATAATGCCATTGAATTATAAAAATCTTCTAAATCAATCTTCTCATTAGCCTCATGAATATGATCTACTTTTCCAGGAAAATTAGAACCAAAGGCAACAGTATTTTTAGCCTCTTTAGCATAAGTTCCTCCACCGATAGTAAGTGGTTTATGCTCGTAATCCCCAGTTTCCTCTAAATAAACCTTGTATAATTCTTTAATGAATTTTGTCTTTTCTGGATCGAAATATAAAACTTCTGATCCTAATTTATAATTGATTTTAAATGGAGATTCGCTTTGAATTTTTCCAATTACTTTTTCTACATTAACATTTTCAGGATATCTAAAATTGACAGTCATTGAAAATTTATCATTCAAATAAGAAATTAAACCAACATTATAGGTGGTTTTCCCCATATTTTTTGTTTCATAAAAACAATATAAATTCTTGCCATTAGGATCAGCATATTCATTAGCTAAAAGAGATAATTCAGGAATATTATAGGCTTCGCCTAAAACTGATAATAAGATAATTCCTGCATTAATCCCTAATTCTGGAGTTGAACCATGTGCTGCCTTACCTAAAAAAACATATGTATTATCATCCAACTTTTGATAATCAATTCCATCATGGTTTTTTAAATAATTGTCTAAAACAATATTGTTTCTGACTTTACATTCAGCGCGATCAATAACTGAATTAGATGCTAAGCCTGCCTTAATATATTCAATATCTTTAAAAACAATGTCTCCCTCATAAACGTAGTCGGTAATTCCTTTTTCACCATAAATTAAAGGGAAATCACCATCAGGAGTAAAACCATAAGTTGGTTCCTCCTTTTTTAAGACGTCAAAATAATATTTTAAACAAGAAGAGCCTCTTTCTTCATCTCCACCAAAAACTAATCTAACACGAAAATTATTAATTAGGCCGTTTTCTTTTAAAGCTTTTAAAGCATAATAAGCACTAATACCAGGTCCTTTATCATCACTAGTTCCTCTACCATATAAGCGGCCATCTTCAATAGTAGGTTCAAAAGGAGGGAATTTCCATTCTCCAGATACAGGAACTACATCTTGATGTGCTAAAACATAAATTAAATTTTTGCCTTCACCAAAAGAAATTTCTAAAGCTCTACCATCACAAGTATCAACATTAAAACCATCTTTAATTGCTAATTCCTTTAAAAAATCGAAGCATTCTTTAACTCCTTTACCATAAGGAGCTTCTGCATTAATGCTATTTTTATCATAAACGCTATTAATAGAAACATCTTTTTTTAATGTTTCTAAAGCATCTTTGTAATATGGCTTGACCAATTCCTTAAAATTTATATTTTTCATTTTTTAAAACCTCGCCATTAGTATTATACTAATTTTTCTAAATTTCTAAACTTTAATTACTTTAAACTTTTTATCATCAATTTCTTTAATAAACTTGATATTACGTAAAGCTAAATATAAAGGCAAGACAACAACTAAAGCTACCGCTCCTTCAACAACCATTCCTAATAAACCAACGGCGCTAAATAAAGAGAAGAAATCAAATCCACTTACTACTTCACTTAGTCCTAAAGCTGCACTAATATGGAAAATATCCAAAACACCGAAAACATAAAGACAAGATAATGTTAAAACAGTATGTAAACAAGTGAAAACAAAGCATAAAAATGGTAAAACGATTGCATAAGTTTTTAAAGATGAATGTTTTTTAACAATATCAAAAACTAAACCGGAAACAAAACCAAATAATACACGTGGTAAAATTGAAACAAATGGATTTAAAAAAGCATAATCAAAAGTTCCAGGATATGATGCAGCCTTAATTAAAGATAATAAACCGAAAATAAATCCATATAGTAATCCTTTTTTATAACCAAATAAAGCTGCCCCAATCAAAACGAAAATATGGACAATTTGGAAAGAAATAATTCCAACATTATAATATCCAAGCATTGGAACAAAAGTAAAAATTATAAATAATGCTAAAAATAAAGCATCTATTGCTATTGAACGAAAAAAACCTATATTTTTCATTATTTTTCCTCCCTATTCATTAAATAAATATTATATAAACCTTCTAAAGAAAGATTTTCATAATAATTAAAACAAACAATTTCATTTTTGATTATCGAAGAATAACCACCAGTTAAAACTCGATTTATTGGATAACCTAATTCATTTTCTATTCTTCTTGCAAATTCACTAACCATATAAGCTTGGCCATAGACTATTCCAGATTGAATTGAATCAATTGAATTTTTGCCAATAATCTTTTTTGGTGCAGCGACTTCAACATCATAAAGTTGTGCGGTGTTCGCAACCAAACTCTTTAAAGAAACTTTCATCCCTGCAGTAATAATACACCCAATAAAATTTCCATTTTTGTCAACCACTGATAATTTAGTTGCAGTTCCTAAATCAGCAATTACAAATGGATAATCATATTTTCTCATCGCCCCAACCGCAGTACATAAAAAATCAGTTCCTAGTTCACGTGGATTATCGATTTTTAAAGGTATTTTAGTCTTTAATTGGCGATTTAAAATGGTCACATCACAGTCAAAAATCTTACTAACTGCATTTTTTAAGATGTTTGTTAAAGAAGGAACGACTGATGAAATAATAGCTCCTTCAATTTTCAAAATCTTGTTTTCTAACAAGATTTTAATTTTTATGGCATAATCATCGCTACTCAAGTTGTCTTGGCTTTTTAACAAATAACGATACTTCAATTCATTTTCATCAAAAAAGCCGAATTTTATAGCGGTGTTGCCACACTCGACACATAAAATCATAAAATCTCCTTTTACAGCCTATTAAAATAGTGCCGTTAAAACAACATAAATATCTTAATAATAAAGACTTTAAAAATCAAATAAAACAATAAAAAAATGCTCCGTCGGAGCATTTTTTAATCAATTGCCACAATATTAACTATTCTATTTTTTACAACAATAATCTTTTTAATATTCTTGCCATCGGTAAACTTTTTAACGTTCTCACTAGATAAAGCAATCTCTTTTATTTTCTCTTCATCTTCATTTAAATTAATTTCGATTGTATCTCTTAATTTACCATTAACTTGAACAGCTATCTTAATTGTTTCTTTAACTAACTTCTTTTCATCGTAACTAGGCCAAGAAGCATAAGTAATAGTCTCATTATGACCTAATAAATGATAGATTTCTTCACCAATAAATGGACAGATGCAAGCAAACATTTTAATAAATCCTTCCATATATGAGCGATAGATTGATTTAGCTTTATAAACATCATTAATAAAAATCATCATTTGAGAAATAGCAGTATTAAATTGTAAATTAGCAAAGTCGTCGCTAACTTTTTTAACTAAATAATTATAAGAATAATCTAATTCACCGCTATTATCATCACTATATTTATCCAAATATTCTTTTTCACTATAAAGACGATAAACACGGTCAATAAATTTTCTTGCGCCTTCACAACCGCTACTATTCCAAGGTAAAGAAGCTTCAAGAGGTCCCATAAACATTTCATATAATCTTAAGGTGTCAGCTCCATATTTTTGAACAATATCATCTGGATTAACAACATTCCCTCTTGATTTAGACATTTTTTCGCCATTTTCACCCAAAATCATTCCTTGATGGAATAATTTTTTAAATGGCTCTTTTGATGAAACAATACCTTTATCATATAAAAATTTATGCCAGAATCTAGCATATAAAAGATGTAAAACAGCGTGTTCTTGTCCACCAACATATAAATCAACTGGTAACCAGTGGTCTAATAGTTTTTTATCTCCGATTTGATCATTATTATGTGGATCGATATAGCGAATATAATACCAGCAGCTACCAGCCCATTGAGGCATAGTATTAGTCTCTCTAACTCCATGTTGTCCATCAATAACTACATTTAACCAATTTTTTGCATGAATTAGTGGAGATTCGCCAGTTCCTGAAGGTTTATATTCGTCAAGTTCAGGTAAAACTAAAGGTAAATTTTTTTCTAATTTTAAAGAGCCGTCATCTATATGAATGATTGGAATTGGTTCACCCCAATATCGTTGACGTGAAAATAACCAATCTCTTAATTTAAAATTAACTTTATAATTGCCAGCTCCTAACTCAATCAATTTATTAGTAACTGCTTCTTTTGCTTCATCAATATACATTCCATTAATAAAATCAGAATTTATATGTTTTGCATCTCCTTCAAAAGCATCTTCACTAATATCCCCTTCTAAAACAGGAATAATTTCAATTCCTTTTTTCTTTGCAAAAGCATAATCGCGAGAATCATGAGCAGGGCAGCCCATAACAGCACCACTACCATAACTTCCTAAAACATAATCAGCAATAAATATTGGAATTTCCTTATTATTTATAGGATTTATAGCATAACTTCCAGTAAAAACCCCTGTTTTTTCTTTATTAGTTCCAGTTCTTTCTAAATCGGATTTAGATTCACATTCATGGATATATTCATTTACTTGGTCTTCGTTTTCTTTTTTTGTTATCTTTTTAACTAAAGAATGTTCAGGAGCTAACGAAACAAATGTCGCACCAAAAAGAGTATCTGCACGAGTAGTATAAACTTTAAACGTATCTTCAATACCTTTGATTTTAAAAATTATTTCAGTTCCTTTTGATTTTCCAATCCAGTTACGTTGCATCTCAATTGTTGAATTTGGCCAATCAAGAAGCGATAAATCTTCATCAAGTCTATCAGCATAAGCGGTAATTTTTAAATTCCATTGGCGCATTGGCTTACGAATAACTGGATAACCACCTCTTTCGCTTTTTCCATCAATTACTTCTTCATTAGCTAAAACTGTACCTAATTCAGGGCAGAAATTTACAGGCTTAAATTCTTCATAAGCAAGATTATCTTCATACATCATCGAAAAGATTTTTTGTGTCCATTTATAATATGTTGGTTCACAGGTAGTGACTTCACGGTCATAATCATAAGAAAAGCCTAACATTTGAATTTGTCTTCTAAAATTATTTATGTTATTAATTGTAAATTCATATGGGTGCTTATTCATTTTCATGGCATATTGTTCAGCTGGCAAACCAAATGAGTCCCAACCGATTGGGTGAAGAACATTAAATCCTTGCATTCTTTTCATTCTAGCAATGATATCTGTTGCAGTATACCCTTCAGGATGGCCGACATGTAAACCTTGTCCACTTGGGAATGGGAACATATCTAAGATGTAATATTTTGGTTTTGAAAAATCCGAAGTATCGCACTTATATTCTTTATTTTTCAACCAATATTCACGCCATTTATTTTCGATTTCAATGTGATTATAGCCCATATTTCCTCCTTTTAAATAAAAAAATCCTTATTTATACATAAGGACGCAATCTATAATACGTGGTACCACCTTATTTCATATATCTTAAATATATGCACTCATTAAATTGTCTTAAGCAAAATACGTTGAGACTCTAAATTCCTATTATTAACTTTCAGCAACCGTTAACTCTCTATAAATAAGAAAAATAAATTAGACGTACTTTAATTAATCTATCATATTTTTATTAAAAAAGAAAAGAGGAATTTCACAATTCCTCTTAAGTTATCATTTAATTTTTAGATGCTAATATCCAAGAATAAACTTCTAAATATTTATTAGCACTCTCATTCCAAGAATGATCAGTTTTTAAAGCATTTTTTATTAAACGATTCAAAATATCTTTTTTAGAATAATAGATATTTAATGCAGTGGCAGTTGCTTTAACTGCTTCCATTTGCGAATAATCATCAAAGCCAAATCCATTAGCAATATCATCATTTTTACGCTCATTATCATAGCAAATGACTGAATCTTTTAATCCGCCAGTTCTTCTAACTATTGGTAAAGAGCCATATCTTTGTGCGATCATTTGCCCTAAACCACAAGGCTCAAATGCACTAGGCATAATAAAGAAGTCACTAGCTGCATAAAGTTTGTGAGCTATTTCATTTGAATATCCAATATAAACATAATTATGTGAAGGATTGCGATTATATAATGAATTCATCATTTCTTCAGCATAATAATCTCCGCTACCCAAAACAGCAAAATTGCCACCTTCATGAGTTAAAAAATCAGCCATTGAATAAATTAAATCTAATCCTTTTTGATCAGTTAATCTAGAAACGACAGCAAAAAGTGGAGCATTTGGATCTAAGTGATTTTCTTCACAGAATTTAAGTTTATTTTCAAATTTATTTTCACTAAAATTATTTAAATTATAGTTTTTATAAATAAATTTGTCTTTACTTGGATCAAACTCGTCTTGGTCCATTCCATTTAAAATTCCAAAGAAATCATTCTGTCTTAAAACGAGATCGTACCATAAACCTTTTGAACCTTCGACAGTAGTAAGTTCAAAAGCATGGGTTGGAGAAACGGTTGTAATTTTATCAGCAAATTTAATCCCAGCTTTTAATGTCGAAACTTGATCATCAAATCTTACCGAACCATTATCAAATAAATATAGTGGGAGATTATATAAATCATATAAAGAATCGCGTCCTAAATAGCCTTTAAATAAAGGATTATGGATAGTTAAAACTGTTCCAACATCTTTTAAATCTTTATCATCTTTATAAGTTACTTTTAACATGCAAGGAATCATTCCGCCTTGCCAGTCATGAACGTGACATATATCAACTTTAAATGGGACTTGTTTCATTAAAAGTAAGGCCGCATTAGCAAAGAAGGCGAATCTTTCGCCATCATCATAGAAGCCATATAACCCGCCATCACGATTAAAATAATAATCATTGGCGAGGAAAAAATATTCAATACCATCATGATAAAGATGATAGACTTGGCAATCCTTTTGTCGCCAATTCATCTTTACAGCATATTCATAAACCTTAACTGCTTCCCCAAATTTTTCTAAATTAACTGATTTATATAAAGGGGAGACCACTGAAACGTTATGACCTTTTTTTGAAAATTCTTTGCTTAATGAATAGGCAACATCGCCTAAACCACCAGTTTTAGAAAAAGGCAAACATTCCGACGTTACCATCATTATATTCATAACTATAATTTTTCTCCTTGTGGAACATAAATAATTTCATTTTTATCACCGTGAATCTCGGTTTTATTAGCGAAAATACAAAGTTTATCAGCAACAACATTTTTTAAGTGAACACCTTTTTTAATCACGCAATCGCTAAAAATAATCGAATCTTCAACTGAAGCTCCTTCTTCAACAACAATATTACGAGCTAAAATCGATCCTTTTACTTTACCATTAATTGTACAACCATTAGCTACTAACGAATCGCTAACTTCACAATTTAATCCATAAAGGACAGGTCTGGTATCATGAGTACAAGTATAAATCGTCCAATCGTCTGAGAGGAATGGGCATTTATTCTCAGAAATAATATCTTTTAATTCCATTGAGATTTCATAATACTTCTTTAAAGAATTTAAATATTTAACCATTCCTTTAAATTCGATTCCATGGAATTCAAGACCACCAAATCTTTGGACATAAATAATTAAATCTTCCAAAGTGAAAACGTTAGAAATATTTTTAATTTTTTCAAGAATATCTTTTAAAGCATCTTTATTGCAAATATAGGTCCTTAATCCAGCATAAACCTTCTCATCTTTAGGATCTATTGGTTCAACTTTTTGAATATTACCTAAAGCATTAACAGTAAGTTTATTTAAGCCAAAGAAATCTCTTCCAGCATGCTTAACTTCGCTATATACGCAGCTAAATGGTTTTCCACTTTTAATATGTTCTTCTAAAATCTCAGCATAATTAGCTTTCATTAAGATGCCGAGAGGGCAAATAATTACATATTTAATGTCATTATCATAAAGTAAATAATCATTTTCTCTAATGTTATTTAAATCAGTATTATATAAAGGATTATGAATACCAGTTTCATTAATCATATAATTGATAAAACCAGTTTTAGTATTTTTTAAATAAGTATTATCATTACGGATATGTTTAATGATGCTACGAGAATGGTCTTTAATCATAATACCAATATCATCAATACCGCTATTAGTTAAATTAGAGATAGTAAAATCAATAAATGCATATCTTCCCAAAAAAGTTGTTGAAGCCATAGGTCTTTTTTCGGTAAGAAGGCCTAACTCTGGCGAAGAATGAAGATTAATTAATGCCGCAACGTTTTTCATTATTGTAAATTCCTTTCATAGTCAAGTAAGACTATCTTCCCGGTATCCTTATTAATAATTTCATTTTCCTTAATAACTGTATCAGGACCTAAAATTGCATTTTCAACATATGCCCCGCTCTTAATAGTGACTCCAGGCATTAAAACCGATTTAATAACAACTGCGCCTGGTTCAATAGTTACTTCATTAGAAATAACTGATTGGACTACTTTTCCATAAATAACTGCGCCTTGATTAATTAAACAGTCCTTAACACTAGCATTTTTATCAATATATTGTGGGCGAGAATATGTGTCCTCACTAAAAATTTTAGGAAATTCATCAAATTGAATTGTATCTTCATTACGTAAGGATGGTAAAAGTTCCATATTAGCTTGATGTAAAGAATCTAAAGTACCAACATCTCTCCAATAGCCTCTAAATCTATATGCAACTAATTTACGATTTTCTGCTAACATCTTAGGAATGATATTTTTTCCAAAGTCATGTTCACTCTTACTATCTTTACTATCTTCAACTAAAGCTTGTCTTAAGGTTTTATAGGTAAAAACATAAACGCCCATTGAAGCGAGATTTGATTTTGGTTCTTTTGGTTTTTCAACAAATTTAGTAATAACATCACCACTATCGACTTCTAGGATACCAAATCTAGAAGCTTCTTTGATATCGACCTCTAAAACTGAAATTGTACAATCAGCCTTAGATTTAATATGCAATTTAATCATTTCATCATAACTAGTTTTATAGATGTGATCACCTGAAAGAATTAAAACATATTCAGGATCTTCATCATCTAAAAATGGAATATTTTGAGTAATTGCATCAGCAGTTCCTTTATACCAGTTCAAACCTTCTTCTGTTTGTCTTGGAGCGATAGCTACACAAGTCGAATTAACACCATCAAAACCCCATTTAGAGCCATTCCCAATATAATTATTTAAAACGACAGACTCATATTGAGTTAAAACCCCAACTGAATCGATAGATGAATTTGCAACGTTCGACAAAGAGAAGTCGATAATACGATACTTTCCGCCAAAATAAACTGCTGGTTTAGCAATTTTTTTAGTTAAAGCATGCAAACGAGTGCCTTTACCTCCCGCTAAAATCATCGCAACAACACTTCTACCCATAATTTCCTCCTTTAATGAATAAGAAATATTTATATTAATTTTAAATTAAAACTAGGAAATTTTTGAAAATAAACGAACACAACTACTGTTTTTATTATGTAAAACAACTAAAGTCTCGTCGACAAGTTCGCTAATATCAGCAACCTTATCAGTAGGACAAGAAATGATAACTTGAAGATTGAATTTTCTTAAAAGTTTAACAGCTTCCTTAATTCTTCCTCTATCCATTTTAGAGAAAGCTTCATCGAAAATAATTATTCTCGAAGTATTTGAAATTTCACCCTCTTCGTTAACATGATAAAGTTGAGCAAAAGAAGCTAAAACTGCAATGTAGAAAGGAGTTTGAGTTTCACCACCACTCTTTTTCTTAATC
>CASEST010000104.1 GCA_949290725.1 uncultured bacterium | reverse complement strand
TAACTTACTTAAATTAATTTTCATAAATCTATTTTAAAATCCTTATCCTATTTATAATAGTTTTTTTCTTTTTGACGATATAAATAAATTACTTTTTCCCATTCCTCTCCTTCATAAATATAAGTATCGTTAAATAATTTTTTCATCTCCTTATTAATCAATTTAATAAAAGTAAATAAAGAGATATCTAAATAATATCTATTTTTAATTAATTGATATAAAAATAGATATTTAATTTTAAATAAAGGTAAAGAGATATCTTCATTCAATTTATTTTTAATTAAAACATACTTAATTAAAAATAAAGTATTAATCATTTTAAAGATATTTTTAGTAATTAAGGATGAATCATTAAATTTATTAAAACTAGATTTTATAATTTTTAAATCATTAAAATTATAAAATCTAATCTTTTTAGCTAATAGAATCGCTAAAAAATTAAAGAAGATATCTTCATAGATTAATTTAGATGATAAAAAGAAGATTGAATTATTATAAATAAATTCTTTTTTAAATATTCTTAAAGATAATCCATTAATTAAATAACGTTTTCTAATTAATTTATTAATTAATGAAGATTTATTCATTATTTCTTCTTCTTTATTATTTATTTTTCTTATTTCGTCTTTATTATTTTTATTTATTAAGCATAAAGAAGAAGGAAGAATAATCTCACTATCATTCTCTTTTAAAATAGAAGATAAATTATTAAAGAAGTCTTTCTTTAATAAATCATCTTGATTAATAAAAATAAAATATTTAGCATTACTATTTTTAATCGCATAATCATATAAAAGAGCTAAATCATTAAAATTAGTATTAAATATTTTAAATTTATCTTTATTATCAAAAGAAATTAAAGAAGATATCATTTCATTTTCTTTTAAAGAAAAATCTTCTAAAAGAATCGTTACTTCATAATCTAAATTATTAATATTATTTAATTCATTAATAATATTTTTTAAATTCGCACTAATTTTATTAGCAACTAAAATAATTCCTAATTCTTTTTCATTTTTTTCTTTAAATGGAAAAGAGAATTCACATCCACAATAACTCTGACGATAAATATTATATTGTTTAGCAATTTTTACTCCGATATCTTGTCCATTATTCTTTTTAAAATCGCTATAAATATATCTAATTCCTGGATAAGCTTGATTAATTTCTTCTCCAAGCTTATTAATATAATTAACATCTTTATTTCTTGAAACAGTCATTACGGTTGTAACATATTTATAATTCTCTTTTTTAGCATATTCAAAAAGACGAATCATTCTTTTTTTAATACAGATTTTACAGCGATCTAAACCTTCTTTTTGATTTTTATAAGGAATTAAATCTTCAATAAAATTTGAATGATCATATTCATCTTCAATTACGATAATATGGGTTTTAAAAGTCTTATTTAGCTCTTCAACATACTTTTTTAAAGAATTTAAACGTTTATCATACTCATTTTTTGGATAAATATTTGAATTAGAATAAAAAATAGTTATATCAAATAAATCATGTAGAAAAACTAAAGGATAGGCTGAACAAGCTCCACAACAAACATGAAGCAACAATTTTGGCTTAGTATTTTCTTTATTTCTTATTTCTTTATATTCTTTAACAAATTCTAAATAATAGTTAACTTCTTTCATCATTCTTTTAATTATATCAAATAAAGTCTAGGCGTGATAACTTATATAAAAATAGTTAAATTAGAAATTATTAAATTTAAATAGATATAAGATAAATTAAATAAAAAAGACATCTTAACTATATTTTATTTTAGAAATAATATAGAAAAGACGCCTATAAATCTTTGTTTACTAAAATATATTATTAATTAGATTCATTTAACTTATTAATCTTTTTAGCTTCCCCTTTTAATTTATCTAAATAAACCGAATCTAATCCAACAAGTAAATAAGGGAATATATCAAATTTATCTTAACATATTATTTTTTTGACTATAGATAAATAGTCAATTTAAAGATTATAGATTACTAACTGTCACGAACAAATTATAAATCAGGCTTTATATTAATATTGATTTCGTTTTTAAAACTATAAATTGACCATTTATAAAAAAATAGTAGTTTTTTAGTCGATTTATCTACTTAATCAAAACAACTAAAAAACTACTTATAAACTACTAGAAATATACTTTTATTAATTATGAATAAACATCGAATCGCCAAAAGAGAAGAAACGATATTTTTCATCTACCGCATGTTTATAGCACTTTAAAGTAAATTCTCTTCCCATAAAAGCACTAACTAACATTACCAAAGTTGATTTAGGAAGATGAAAATTAGTAATTAAACAATCTATTGCTTTATATTGATATCCTGGAGAAATAAAAATTGAAGTATTATCTTTATCTTCTTTAAATTCACCAAACTTATTAATATTTGATTCTAATGTTCTAACTACGGTTGTACCAACAGCAATAATCCTTCTGCCTTCTTTTTTTGCTAAATTTAACTCATCAGCTACTTCTTTACTAATTTCATAATATTCACTATGCATTACATGGTCATTAGTATCTTTAACTTTTACTGGTCTAAATGTTCCTAAACCAATATTTAAGGTAACATCTAATATTTTTACGCCTTTTTCTTTAATTTTAGCTAATAATTCATTAGTGAAATGAAATCCAGCAGTTGGAGCTGCTGCACTTCCTTCAACTTTAGCATAAACTGTTTGATAATCGTTTTTATCTTTAATTTTTTCATGAATATAAGGAGGTAGAGGCATATTTCCGATTTCATCTAAAATTTCTAAAAATATTCCCTCATATTCAAATTTTAAGATTCTAATTCCTTCTTCTTTAACTTCTAAGCATCTTGCTTTCATCTTATTATTAAAGTTGATAACGCTATCAACT
>CASEST010000103.1 GCA_949290725.1 uncultured bacterium | reverse complement strand
TAAAAAGTTTTCCATATGAAGAAAATTATAAATAAAATCAAATAATAAGCAAATTATTAATTAAAATAATCATTTATTATTAAAATTAAATAATTTAATAAAACTAAAAATAAAATAAACAAATATAAATATATCTCGTTCATATTAATTAAATTATTAACAAATAATACGGATTTTATCAATCTTTTTTGATAAATCTAACTATAAATGATAAACTAAAAATATGAAAGAACCAATTTTAGCTTTAATTTATGATTTTGATAATACTTTAGCAATTACTGATATGCAAAATTTTTCTTTTATTCCAAAATTAGGAATGACCTCTAAAGAATTTTGGAGTATCGTTCAAAAAGAAAATGATAAATATGATATGGATAAAGTTCTATGTTATATGTATATGATGGTCAAGATTGCTAAAGAAAAAAATATTCGTATAACTCGTGAATTTTTAAATGAATGTGGTAAAGATATCACTTATTTTAATGGTGTCACTACTTGGTTTGATCGAATCAATGAATATGGTAAAGAAAAAAGAATTAAAGTCGAACATTATATTATTAGCTGTGGAAATTTAGAAATAATTGAATCTTGTTCAATCGCTAATAAATTCACCAAGCTTTTCGCTTGTGAATTTATTTATGATGAAAAAGGAAATGCTAAATGGCCAAAAACAGCAATAAATTATACTGGGAAAACACAATATATTTATCGTATTAAAAAAGGTGTAACCTCGAATAATGACGACCACGATATTAATGAAAAAATGCCAGTAAAGAGAGTAAGAATGGATAATATGATCTATATTGGTGATGGATTAACCGATGTCCCTTCAATGCTAACTGTAAAAGATAGCGGAGGAAATGCTATTGCAGTTTATCCTCGTGGAAAAAGAGACCGCGTCACTCGCTATTATGAAGATGGTCGAGTAAATTATATTTGTGAAGCCGATTATTCTAAAAATAGTGAATTAGAAAAAATAGTTAAATTAATTATCGATTCAACTGCAATTAAAAATACTTTAGAAAATAAACAGAAAAAATATGATTAGTGCAATTATATTATTAGCTGGTCCTTCAACTAGGCTTAATGAGGATTTAGAAAAACAATATATAAAAATAAATAATAAGGAATTATTCTTATATCCTTTAACAACTTTTTCATTAATTGATCAAATAGATAATATTATTTTAGTCGTTAGAAAAGGAAAGATAGAAGAAACTCAAAAAATAATCGACCAATATAGTTTTTCTAAACCAATTTATATTGTAGAAGGCGGCTTCTCCCGTCAAGAATCATCTTTTAAAGCTTTAAATTTTATTAAACATAATTTTTTAACTAAATGTGATTATGTATTAATTCATGATGCAGCTAGAATTTTAGTTTCACCATCAATTATTTTAAATAATATTGAGGAAGTGAAAAAAGTTGGAGCAACAACCACTTATTTAGATAGTTATGACTCATTAATTGAAGTAGATTCAATAAATAATTTAAAAAATTACTTAAATCGCGACAAAATCAAAAAAGTTCAAACACCACAGGCCTTTAATTTTGATATAATATATCAGGCTCATATTAAAAGCCGAAAACTTAGTAATGATGATGCTTCATTAGTAAAAGATTTAGGAATCAATGTTTCTTTGGTAAAAGGAGATATTTTTAATTTCAAGATCACTACTAAAGAAGATTTAAAATTACTGAGACTTTTAATTGAAGGTAAAGATGAATTTTGATGTAAAGTATAAGGAAAAAGATATTGCTGAAGGCATTGTTACTTCGATTAAGAAGTACGGTGTTTTTTTATCTTTTGAAGGCGGTTATGCCGGTTTACTTCATATCTCTGAAATTTCTACAAACTTTGTCAATAACATCGAAAACTATTTTCATCTCGGAGATAGGGTAAATGTTTATATTAAAAGTGTCGATTTAGAAACAAAGTTTTTAAAAGTTTCAATTAAACTACTTCCATCAGATCAAAATCCATATAAAGAAATACTCCCTTCTAAAAAGATTACTTCTTATTTAAAAGATATTGATTTCTCAAAATTGGAAAAAACTTTACCTCGTATGATAAATGAAGAATTAGAAAAGGAGAAAAAGGATGAGTTTAAAAGTTAGTTTTGACTATGTAAAACCTGAACAAATGGTTTCTTTTGCTGATAATGCTAAAAGAGTTAAAGAAATCCATGAGATGATTCATAATCGCAGCGGAGCTGGAAGTGACTTTTTAGGTTGGTTAGATTATCCAGTTAATTATGATCGCTATGAAATTGATCGAATTATTAAAAAGGCTGAAGAATTTAAGCAAAACTATGAAATTTTAGTTGTTTGTGGAATTGGCGGTTCATATTTAGGAGCTCGTGCAGCAATTGAAGCTATAAATGGTACTATTCCAAAGAAAGGCTCAATGGAAGTTGTTTATTTAGGAAATACACTTGATCCTAACTACACACATGAAGTTTTAGAATATATCAAAGATAAGAAATTTGCCGTCTGTGTAATTTCTAAATCTGGCACTACTACTGAAACTTCTGTTTCATTTAGAATTTTAAAAAATATCTTAGAAGAAAAATTAGGTAAAGAAGGTGCTAGGAAAGCAATTGTAGCAGTTACCGATAAAGAAAAAGGTGCTTTAAAAACCTTAGCGATGAATGAAGGTTATGAAACTTACGTTCTTCCTGATGATATTGGCGGAAGATTCTCAGTTATGACTCCGGTTGGATTATTTCCTATCGCCTGTGCTGGAATTGATATTTTACAATTTTTAGCTGGTTTAGCTAAAGCTAGAGAAGATTTATCTTCTAGTGATATTAATAATAATCCAGCTTATCAATATGCTTTAGTTAGAAATAATTTATATAATCTCGGATATCGTGTTGAAATGCTTTCAACATATGAAATGAGATTAAAGATGGTTAATGAATGGTGGAAACAACTTTTTGATGAAAGTGAAGGAAAATATGGAAAGGCTGTTTTAACTGCTTCTTCAACCTTTACTACTGATTTACATTCTCTTGGCCAATTCATTCAAGAAGGAAGTAAAATCCTTTATGAAACTGTAATTTATATTGAACATCCAAATAATGAAGTTACTGTTCCTTATGATCCAGAAGATTTAGATGGCTTAAATTATTTAGCTGATCGTCCACTTTCTTATATTAACCATAAAGCTTATGAAGGAACTTTAAAAGCTCATAGTGAAGATGGTAATGTTCCAAATATTACTATTACTATCGATATTATGAATGCATTTAATATCGGTTACCTATTCTTCTTCTTTATGAAAGCTTGTGCAATGAGCGCTTATTTACTTGGGGTAAACCCATTTAACCAACCAGGTGTTGAAGTATATAAGAAAAATATGT
>CASEST010000102.1 GCA_949290725.1 uncultured bacterium | reverse complement strand
TGCAGCTAGCTGTACAACCAACTGTTTAGCTCCAATGGCTGATGCTTTAAATAAACTTTGCCCAATCGAAAGTGGTATTATGACTACAGTTCACGCTTATACTGGTGACCAAATGGTCTTAGATGGTCCACATAGAAAAGGTGATTTAAGAAGAGCGAGAGCTGCTGCTATGAACATTGTCCCAAATAGCACAGGTGCTGCTAAAGCTATCGGATTAGTTATTCCAGAATTAAATGGAAAATTAATTGGTTCTGCTCAAAGAGTTCCAGTTTGTACCGGTTCAACAACAATCTTAGTCGCTGTTGTTAAAGCTCATGATTTAACAAAAGAAGCTATCAATGATTGGATGAAGAATCATACTTCAGAATCCTATGGTTATAATGAAGACCAAATCGTCTCAACTGACGTTATTGGAATGAGATATGGTTCATTATTTGATGCTACACAAACCATGGTTCATAAACTCGATGATGAAACTTACCATGTCCAAGTTGTTTCTTGGTATGATAATGAAAATTCATACACTAGCCAAATGGTTAGAACAATTAAATACTTTGCTGAATTAAAATAATAATAAGTTAAGTAATTTTGGGGTTTAATGGTTTTATTAAGCCCCTTTTTTCTCTAAATAATGTGAGGTAAAAAATGAATACAATTGATAATTTAACAAACCTTAAAGGTAAAAAAGTTTTAGTTAGAGTTGATTTTAACGTTCCACTTAAAGGTAGTGAAGTTAGAGACGATAATCGTGTTGTCCAAGCTTTACCAACTATTAAAAAATTATTAAGCGAAGGAGCTAGACTCGTTTTAATGTCTCATTTAGGCAAAATCAAATGGGGCAAAGTCGATGATGAAGAAATCGCAAAAGAAAAAGCTAAAAATAATATGGAATATGTTCTTCCAGTTTTACAAAAGCATTTAGAAGGCGTTAATGTTTATTTCTCACCTGAAACAAGCGGCGAAGCCTTAGCTGAACATGTTAACGCTTTAAAAGATGGCGAAGTTTTACTCGTTCAAAATACCCGTTATGAAAAAGGCGAAAGCAAAAACAATCCAGATTTAGCAAAAGACTGGGCTAAGAATGTTGATGTCTTCGTTATGGATGCATTCGGTTCTGCTCATAGAGCTCACGCTTCAACATATGGCGTTCCTGAAGTTTTAAAGGCTGAAGGAAAACCAGTTGCTTTAGGTTATTTAATGGAAAAAGAAGTTAAAAACTTAGGCGCTTGTGTTAAAGGTGACACTCATCCTTACGTTGCTATTTTAGCAGGATTAAAAGTTTCTGATAAAATTAAAGTTATCGATTCTTTATTAAATAAATGTGACCATATTTTAATTGGTGGAGCTATGGCTTATACATTCTATAAAGCTTTAGGATTGCCAACCGCTAATTGCATTGTAGAAGATGATCAACTTGATTATGCTAAAAAATGTTATGAAAGTGGAAAAATCGTTCTTCCATGTGATTCAGTTGCAGCTGATAGTTTAGATAATCCGACAAAGATTGTTACTATTCCTAGCGATGTTACTAAAGGTGGTGAAGGCTTCCCAGAAGGAACATTAGGTTTAGATATTGGTCCAGAAAGCGTTAAATTATTTGAAAATTATATTAAATCTGCAAAATTAATTTTCTGGAATGGTCCTGTTGGTGTTTTTGAAAAGGATGAATTTGCCGCTGGAACAAAAGCAATTTGTAAAGCAATAACTGAAAATAAAGACGCATTTACTGTTATTGGTGGTGGTGATAGTGCTGCTGCTGCAAAACAATTTGGTTATGCAGATAAATTCTCCCACGTTTCTACTGGTGGCGGAGCAAGCTTAGAGATGATTGAAAATGATGGTCATCTCCCAGGTATTGATATTATTGGATAATTATTTATGAGAAGAAAATTATTACTTGGAAACTGGAAGATGAACAAAACAGTTTCCGAAGCTAAAGAATTTGCTAAAGAAGTTAAACCTTTAGCTAAAGAAGCTAGAGCTCATCATATTGATATTGGAATTTGTGTTCCTTATCTTTGCCTAGAACCAGTTAAAAAAATCTTAAAAAATTCAATGATTGTTGGTAGTGAAAACGTCCATTATTTAGAAAGCGGTGCTTATACTGGTGAAATTTCAATCCCAATGCTTAAAGATATCAACATTTCCTGGTCTTTAGTCGGTCATTCTGAAAGAAGAGAATACGATAATGAAACTAGTGAAAAATGCAATAAAAAGATCTTAGCTTTATTAGCTAATAATATGATTCCTGTTTATTGCTGTGGTGAATCTTTAGAAACTTTTGAAGCTGGAAAAACAAAACAATTTGTCAAAGAACAAATTATTACTGGTTTAAAAGATGTTTCTGCTGAGGATGTTAAAAAAGTAGTTATCGCCTATGAACCTATTTGGTCGATTGGAACTGGTAAAAACGCTTCAAGCGAAATTGCAGAAGATGTTTGTAAATTTATTCGAAAAATTATTAGACAACTTTACGATACTAAAACTGCAAATAAAGTAAGAATTCTTTATGGCGGTAGTGTTAAGCCAAATAATATTAGAGAATATCTTTCACAAAAAGATGTTGATGGCGCTTTAGTTGGTGGAGCTTCATTAAAATTTGAATCTTATCACGAACTATTAACAAATATCGAATAGTTTTATTTTATTTACCGATTAAAAGAGGCTTTTAAGAAGCCTCTTTTTAATTTAGTTAATTATTAGTAGATTTCTAGTAGATTTCTAGTAGTTTGTAAAGATGTTTTTCCACAATTAATAGAAAGTTGATATAAAGATTAATAAAAAATTAATATTTGGTATGATATTAATACGCACAAAATAGGAGAGTTTAATGACTGAAAAGGAAAATAAGTATAAAGTTTTTTCAAATGAAGGAAATTTATCTAATGTTTTCTTGGTTAAAGTTTTTCTCTTTTTTGGAATTGAATTATTGTTAACAGCTTTATTAACTTATGGAATTTCATATTTATTTAATGTGACTCTTCCAATTAATGATGAAGCTAATATGATTATTTATTTAGTTATTACAATAGTTTCAATGATCGGATTAATCATTTCTTCTATTTTTATTTTAAAGAAGACTTTGGTTGATTTAAATGGAGGAATTATACCAACTATTATTTTTATAGTTTGTATGTCGGTTTTATTATCTTCATTGTCTTTCTATATTGGAATATATGAAGTTCTCCCCTTAGCTGTGCTTATCTCAAGTGTTCTTTTCTTTATTATGTGTGCATTTGGTCTTCTTTTTAAAGGAAGACTAGGCTGGCTTATTGCTTTAGCAATAGGATTGTTAGTTTCGGCTGGTGTAATTGCTTTAATTACTATCTTTCTACTCCCTTTAATGTTATTCGGGAGTTATGAAGCAGCTAACTTTTCATACACCTCATTCTATATTGCTGAGTGGATTTTATTAATTTATTCCGCAATAATTACAATTATCGATGTCAATCGTTTAAAACAATTTGCAGCTAATAATGAAGGCAACAACGCTTTAGCAATTTATTTCTCAATTTCTTTATATAATGATTTTATCTTAATTTTGTTAAGAGTAATTTTCGTCTTATTAAGAAACAGAAATAATAATTAAAAATATATTAAAAAGTTCTTTACAGCGATAGGGCTTTTGTAATATATTATTAAACGTTGCGCGAATAATCGTTCAACAAAGTCTTATAAAAAATATTTATAAGAAATTGAAAATAATCCTTGACAAAAATATTGATGCCAAGTATTATTATAAAGCACGCGTTGAGAGACGCTTACTATTATAAATAGTAATTTATGAGAATAAAGTGCTAAGAGATCTTTGAAAACTAGACAGATGTACAAGATACACACAACGTCAATTAATTTAAGATTTTAAAATTATAACCAGAATTTATTTGAGCTTAGATATACAAATTTTTTGAGAGTTTGATCCTGTC
>CASEST010000101.1 GCA_949290725.1 uncultured bacterium | reverse complement strand
CTTTTTTTAATAGATAATTCATTACTCTTCCTGAATAAATTACTCCATAATCGCTATTGATATTTTCAATCATCTTATCTTGATGAACTTCTAAATTGGTTAAGACATTATTCATTCTTCTTAAAGTGTAAATAATAATCTCTATATCATCGCTAATATAAATACGCTCATTAGAAGAATGGGAAATGTCTCTTTCATGCCATAAATCATTATTCATAAAAGAGATAGTTAAAGAAGAGATGACCATTCTTGATAACCCAGCAATATTTTCACTACTTATTGGATTCTTTTTATGAGGCATCGCGCTGCTACCTTTTTGATTTTTCCTAAAATATTCATTTACTTCTTTAACTTCACTACGTGATAAATGTCTAATTTCAGTTGAAATTTTAATTAATAAAGAAGAGATTGCGGCTAAAGAAAAAATATAACCAGTTAAACGGTCTCTTGATAGAACTTGGGTTGAAATATTTGGACGATTTAATTCTAATATTTTAGAAACTTCCTCTTCTAATTGATAAGGAAGATTAGCAAAATTACCGACAGTTCCACTAATTTTGCTTACTTCAATATTTTTTCTTTCATTATTAAATCGAGCATATGCTCGATTTAATTCATCATAATATAAAGCGAATTTTAAACCAAAAGAAGTAACTTCAGCATGCATTCCATGGCTTCTTCCAATTATTGGAGTATTAATATATTTAATAGCTAATTGTTTTAAAGTATTTAATAGATTAATAATCTCTTTTTCAATATATTTATTTGAATCTTTGATTTGTAAGGCTAAAGCAGTATCAACTACATCACTAGAAGTTAAATTATAATGAACCCACTTCTTTTCTTCACCTAACATCGTAGATAAAGAGCGAGTAAAAGCAATTACATCATGACGAGTTTCTTCTTCAATTTTATTAATTAAAGCTAAATCGATATGAACTTTCTCTTTAATTTTCAAATATTCTTCTTTAGGAATAATATTTAAATTAACATAACCTTCAATAACCGCTAATTCGACTTTTAAAAAATATTCATAGCGACTTTTTAAAGAAAATATCTCTTCGATCTCTTTTATTTGATATCTTTCGTTCATATCTTTACCTACTTACTTTAATTTTACATTCTCTCTTTAGCTTCAATTCCTAATAAAGATAAAGCATTTTTTAAAACGATTTGACTAGCTTTAACTAAAGCTAATCTTTCTTTAGTTAAAGCTAAGTTAGATTCATCATTAATCTTAAATTCATTATAATAAGAATGGAAAAGTTGAGCTAATTTATAAATATAATTAGAAAGTTTATTAACTTCTTTAGATAATGCAATATCAGCTATTTTCTCTTTAAAAGAATCTAGATGCTTAATTAATTCAATCTCTTTTTCTTCTTTTAAAAGTGAGTAAGAATCTTTAAGATCAAAATCATCATTTCGACTTAGAATAGAGGAAATACGAGCGTAAGCATATTGAATATAATAGACTGGATTGTCACTAGATTGTTTTCTAGCTAAAGATAAATCGAAATCTAAATGTGAATCGATTGGTTTAGAAATAAAGAAATAACGGGCAACATCAACCCCAACATCTTCACACAATTCTTTAATGGTAACCGCATTGCCAGTTCTTTTAGACATTTTAACTTCTTCACCATTTTCCATTAAACGGACAATTTGCACGATTAAAAATGATAGATTATCGGGATTATAACCTAAAATTTTAATTCCAGCTTTTAATCTAGCCATATATCCATGATGGTCAGCTCCTAAAATATCAATTAATTTATCAAATCCACGATCAAACTTATCTTTATGATAAGCTAAATCAGGAGTTAGATAAGTTAAACTACCATCACTTTTAATTAATACACGGTCTTTATCGTCATTAAACTCTGTAGTTTTTAACCATAAAGCTCCATCTTTTTCATAAGTAAATGGTGATTTTTTTAATTCTTCTAAAGCTTTTTCAACTTTTTTAGAAGAATATAAATCTCTTTCGCTTTGATAATGATCAAAACTTACACGATATAAATCTAAATCTTTTTTAATTTTATTTAATTCAAGTTCAGTTCCAATATTTTTAAAATGTTCAAGAGTTTCATTTAAAGGTTTATTTAACCATTTATCACCATCTTCTTCTTTTATTTTCTCAGCTAAAAGCTTAACATCTTTTCCTTGATAGCCGATATTATCTAAATTAATTGATAAATTTAATGCTTCTTTATATCTTTCAAAAAGGGATTTAGCTAAAACTTCAATTTGATTTCCAGCATCATTAACATAATATTCTCTTAAAATATTATAGCCAGCGAATTTCATAATTCTAGTTAAAGCATCGCCATAAGCTGCTCCACGAGCATGTCCTAAATGTAAATCACCGGTTGGATTAGCGCTAACATATTCAACCATGATTTTTTCATTTTTAGCTTCACCTCTTCCATAATCTTCAGTTTCTAAAATAATTTTTTTAATGATTGAAGAGATTGAAGATTTATTTAAAAAGAAATTGATAAAACCAGGACCAGCAATTTCAATATGATTAATAAAATCATCTTTTTCTAAATTTAGCTTTAATTTAGAAGCGATATTTAATGGATTATCTTTTAAAATCTTAGTTAAACGCATAGCGATATTTGAAGAATAATCCCCATGATTATTATCTTTAGGAATTTCAACCATGATTAAAGAATCTAAATTAATCGATTCTTCAAAATTAAAAGTATCAAGTAAAGTCTTTTTAATTAACTTAACTAATTTTTCACTGATTTCGCTCATAAATATTTCCTTTATTAATAATAACAAATTAAATATATATAAAATATATATTTATAATCCGTCAATTATTTAATCATTTTTTAACGAATAAATAAAGAGATTTATTATTTAATATTGAAAAAGAAATAAGATAATGCTATATTATTCAAGCATTAATAATTGGCCTTGTAGCTCAGTTGGATAGAGCAACAGCCTTCTAAGCTGTGGGTCAGGCGTTCGAGTCG
>CASEST010000100.1 GCA_949290725.1 uncultured bacterium | reverse complement strand
TAAAGTTGAATCACCTTGCCCAACATTTATAAAAGACACTTGATAAGTAAAAGAGTTCTCAATCGGTAATAAATAGAATATTAATGTTAATGAAAAGACCATTATAATTTTTCTATATATATTTTTAAACCTAACTTCTAAAAAATAGAAAATTAAAATTAAAAAACAATAATAAAAAACGTAACCGAGAGAATTAAATGGTGGAAGATAGATTGTTAATTCTAATATATGAAGGTTATCAACTATTGTTAATATTAAATTAAAAAAATCTATAAATAAAAATAATGGAGAAAAATAAAACGAAAATAAACTTAAAACAAAAAATAGTTTAGTCAACGGAGCAAAAATCAAAAATATTAAAAATGATAAAACGTTAATCGAATTATTAAACGAAATTAAAAATGGCAACAATGTAATTGTAATGATTATTTGAATGATTATCTTTTTAACTAGAAAACTCCTATCAGAATATATATTTCTTGTTAAGTTCAAAAATATATATAAAATAAAGGACATATAAAATCCGGCTTGAAAGATTATTCTCGTACTTATAAATATAAAAAACAAACCGATAATTGAAATAACTTCAATTCGTTGAAACCTTTTATTTAAATAAAACTTGTTTAAAAAATTAAATAGATAAAAAAATATTACCTTTATAGTTGTGAAACGGCTTAAATTTAAAAATAAAAATGGGAAAAATATAACAAATGATAAAATATATGAGGTTTTTTCTTCAAATTTAAGAAAAAATAATTTTTTTAAACCATACAAAACAAAATTTAGATAAATTCCACTTAAAGAAAAAAGCGTAAGAATCTGCGCTTCTTTCAACAAAATTGTGCTTTCATTGCTATAATCAATTGTCGAAAATAAAATCCCATTAATTAAATTTTTAATATTTTCATCTTTTATTTTTGATAAAAATGCATTTTTAATTAAAAAATTATTAATCGGAAAATCAACGATAATATCATAATTATTGATTTTTATCTCATTATCTACTCCTTTAGAAAATAGATAATTATTAAAATCAAATTGGGATTCTAAAACATTAAAATCAATTTTTTTAACTTCACCACTTACTTTAATTATATCTAGAAAATCTATATTAGCACTTTGATCAATTTTTAGATAATAAGTTTTAAGTCCATTGAAAGCTAAAACGTAACCTTCTTTTCGTTCTAAAACGATTAAACAATCAGAATTAAAAACTAGATATTCATTTAGAAATGATAATAAAAAAACCAGTAAAAAAATTGATAAATTAATTATGAAATATTTCTTATTCTTTAGTTTAAAGAAAACAATATAAATATTTAATAAGAAAAAAGCGGGGCCATAAAGATAATGCGAATAATAAAATAAGCTTGCCGAGATTGCACTTAAAAATAAGGAAAATAAAAACATTACTCGTGTAGCATGATTTTATCTCTGATTTTAGAAAAGGTTGATTCACCAATACCATCAACTTCTTTTATACCTTCTATAGTATAAAATGTTCCGATTTCCTCGCGATAAGCAATTATGTTTTTAGCTTTAGTTTCTCCAATATCAGGTAGTTCATCCAACTCTGCTAAGCTCGCTACATTAATATTTATTTTTTCAATCGGATTATTCCCACACACATCATCTAATTCATATTTTGGCGCTATATAATAAGACATATTATCGACTAAAATAGCATCGAAAAAATAACATCTTTCATCAGCATTGGTAGTCACGCCTCCAGCAGCATCAATTAAATCAGCCATTGTCGATTCCGCTTCTAATACATAATTACCGCTTTGAAATACTTCTCCGCTAATCCCTACTGAAATCGAACTATCATCTTCTAAAATATTATCGTCATCCCCAATGATTGTCGTATTATTCCCATTTTCTAAATTAGGATCTAACGCCTTAAAAACTACAATTCCTATTACAGTACAAATTAAAACGCCTATAAATATTTTTGTTAACATAAAAAACCTCCTTTATATACAAGAACGATATAAAGGAGGAAATTATTACCTATAAAATTTATTTAATCTCTAAAATCTTAATTTCATAAGGTTTATTAGCAGCAACTGTTACAACATCACCAACCTTATGGCCGACCAAAGCATCACCTAAAGCACAAACATTAGAAATTTTTAAAACATCATCACTTGATAATGGGTCAGCTTCGATTGAAGAAACAATTTTAACTGTCACTTCGTTATTAGTAGCTAATTCAACAAAAGTAACAGTGTTTGAAATCTTAACTTCTTTAGATTTTTTATTATCGTTAATAACTGTAGCTTCAGCTAAAATTGATTCTATTTGTTTAATTCTGCCTTCAATTTCAGCTTGTTTATTTCTAGCAGCATCATAATCAGCATTTTCCGAAAGGTCGCCCATAGCTCTCGCCGCTTGAAGTTGTTCGATTACTTGAGGTCTTTCAACATCAATTAAATGTCGATATTCAGCTTTTAAAGCTTCTTCACCTTCTTTTGTTAAAATAATATCTTTAGAATTTACCATTTTTATCTCCTTAATAATCTTTATTATATTAGCAATATTTAACAAATTTTTCTATTTATTTTATGTTGTTAATTTTAGGATCTTCTTCATAAGCAGCTAAAACTTCATCTGCTTCATCAAGTTCTTCTTGGTTAGTTACCTCGAATAATTCACCTTCTTCGTTATAGCGCATAACTATAATATCATCAGGAGTTTCTGGATTATAAATAAATGCATATTCAGCATTTCTTTCTTTATTTTCATAGGTAAATAAAATATTAAATATATATTCATTTCCTTCATCATCATAAATCTTTATTTGATTGTCATTTAACATTTCCATTTTTAATACCTCTTAAAAAATCTTCTAAAATAATAAAGGAACTAACCATATCTATTTTAGATTTTATATCTTTTTCTTTTACGCCGCTAGCTAATAATCTTTCTCTTGCTTCAATCGTAGTAAATGATTCATCTGAGAAATAAAATTTTAATTTAGGATTCATCTTTGAACAATCATCAGCGAAACGGCGAACGGACTTGCACCTTGTGCCTTCAATTCTATCTAATTGTAAAGGTAGCCCTATAACAATATTATAAATCTCAAGTGACTCGGCCAATTCAATTAAATGTTCCCTAGCCTTTTTATAATTACCGCGCTCAAAAGAAAAATTCTCTTTGTTATGAACGATGCCTAAAGAGTCGCTAAAAGAAATTCCTAATGTAGTTGTTCCTAAATCTAAACCGATATATTTTTCCATTATTTAAGCTCTTCAAATGTAAAATTAATATTGCTTACATCTAAAATATTTCCTTGTGCACGATCTGGTTTTCCACCGCCATTACCGCCACATCGACTAGCGACCTTCTTTAAAATATCACCAGCCTTCAATCCCTCACTAAGTAATTTTTTCCCAACTCCAACAATAATAGGATGCATCCCATTATCATTTCCGATTAAAATAGCTAAATAATTATCAGTTTTTCCTTTAATAAAATCGAGAATACTAATTAATCCTTCCCTATCTAAATCATCAAAGTAATTACAAATATAAGAAATTTCGTTTTTATCTCTTATCAAAGAATTAATAAAGTTTTGCTTATTATCAAATATTTTTTTATTGAGCTCTTTAATTTTTAAATCTTTATTAATAATATCTTCATTAATCGATTTAATTTTTAAAACAATTTCATTATTTGACTTAACTGAAATTTGATTGCGAATTTCACCTAATAATTCTTCTTTTTGTCTTAAATATTTATAAGCATTTAAGGATGTTGTAGCTTCAATTCTTCTAACACCAGCAGAAATACTTTCCTCAGATTTAATGACAAATAGGCCGATATCAGCAGTATTATTAACGTGAGTTCCGCCACAAAATTCCTTAGAGACATCGTCGAAACAAACTACTCTAACTTTATCACCATATTTACCATCAAATTCAGCCATGGCACCTAATTTTTTAGCTTCAGCAATTTCAAGTTCCAATGTTTTATTAGGAATCATCATTGAAATATATTTATTAACTTCTTCTTCAACTTTATTCAAAGTTACTTGATCGATTTTTTCAAAATGTGAAAAATCGAATCTAAGATATTCTTCATTAACATAGCTTCCTTTTTGATGAATATCACTTCCAACAATCTTAATCAATGCTGCTTGAAGCAAATGGGTAGCACTATGATTTTTCATAATAGCCAAACGTTTATTTAAATTTATTTCTAATCTTAATTCGTCCCCAACTTTTATTTCCCCATAACTAATTTTAATATGGTGCAAATGTTGTTTATTAGACGCTTTAATAACGTTTAAAACTTGCGCATGGAAATTTTCATTAAATATCTCACCGCTATCAGCAATTTGGCCGCCCATTTCCGCATAAAAATTAGTCTTATCAAAAATAACGTCGCCTTCATCATCAAGAACATTGACTTTATTTCCATCTTTAAATAAACCAATTACTCTCGCATTTAATGGAGAATAATCATATGTAAAGGTTGAAGAAAAATTAAAATCCAATAAATCTTTTGATTGCTTATTAAAAGATTCAATATTTTTTCTAGAATTACGAGCTAACTCTTTTTGGCTTTCTAGTCTTTCTTTAAATCTAGCAACATCTACTTTTACACCATTATCAGCACAAATTTCTATTGTTAATTCAATTGGGAATCCGTAAGTGTCATATAATTTAAATGCATCATCTCCCGAGAGTTCATTTTTGCCTGAGATCATTACATTTAAAATATTTTCTCCACTATTTAAGGTTTTGATGAACTTTTCTTCTTCACTTTTAATAATTTTCATCAAAAAATCGCTTTTATCAATTAAATATGGATAGAAATCTTTCATTATTTCAATTACTGTAGGTACCAATTTAAAAAGGAATGGTTCATGGAATCCTAATTTTTGACCATATCTCATTGCTCTTCTTAAAAGTCTTCTTAAAACATAGCCGCGCCCTTCATTAGAAAATAATTCGCCATCAGCTAAAGCAATTCTACAAGCTCTAATATGATCAGCAATAACACTCTATGGCATATGATGTGTTTCATCATAAGGAACATTGCATAATTCTTTAGTTTTCAAAATCAAAGGATAAAATAAATCAGTTTCAAAATTAGTTTCGGTATTTTGTAAGACACAAGCAATTCTTTCTAAACCAGCGCCAGTATCAATATTTTTATGTGGTAGCTCTTTATAATCTTTTCTTTCTACGCCATTAACTGCATTGAATTGAGAAAAAACAATCCCCCAAATTTCAATATAACGATCGTTATCTAAATCTTTTCTTAATAAGTCTACACCAATATGTTGTGGGTCATATTTTTCACCACGATCAAAAAAGACTTCTGTATTTGGTCCGCATGGGCCTTCACCAATTTGCCAGAAATTTCCTTCTAAAGGAATTAAATGATCCTCTTTTAAACCGGCTTTAATCCACAAATCACGTGTCTCAAGATCATCAGGATGATAAGTAACATATATTTTCTCTTTATCTAAAGAAAAATACTTTTCGGAAGTTAAGATTTCAAATGCCCATGGCACAATTTCTTTCCTAAAATAGTCGCCAATCGAAAAGTTACCTAACATTTCAAAAAAAGTTTGATGTCTAGCAGTTCTTCCGACATTATCTATATCGTTTGTTCTAATACATTTTTGAACATTGGTGATTCTTTTGCATTCAGGAATTTCACTTCCATCGAAATATTTTTTTAAAGCTGCAACTCCAGCATTTATCCATAATAATGATGGATCATTATGTGGAATTAAACTTGCTCCTGGTTCAATAGCATGTCCTCTTTCTTTAAAAAAATTCAACCATGTTTCTCTGATTTGTTGTGCAGTTAAATATTTCATACATCTTCTCCCTTAAAATAAAAAAATCCTAAATAAAATTTTATTTAGGAACGAATATATCGCGGTACCATCCTATTTCAGATAATATAATTATCGCACTTAATTAATAGTTATAACGTAACAATCGAGGCTATTAACCTAATATATACAAGATATAAGGAAGTGGCTGTTTTATATTAATTTAAAGTTTTTTCACCATAATAACTCTCTCTAAATAAATTAAAAATAAAACTCTTTTCCTGAGTATAAATTATAAATTTATAAGTTAGATTATTCAATAGCGATTTTATTCCTGAAAAGAACAATAACTCGAACTAAATAAAAAATTATCAAGACAAAATTAAAAACTATAAAAACTATCATTCCTATCGGAATAATAAATGCTCCACCAAAAATATTAAATGATGTTTCTAAGCCGTTTAGACCGCTATTTATAATATTGAAAAAGTAAGGCTCAAATGAAATATAAATTAAAGATAAAAATTTGCAAATTGTAAAGATAAGCAAAAGAGATTTGCGATTAAAAAATAAAACCATCAAAATAAGAAAAATAAAACACAAAATAAAGCCTAAAGTGGTTAAATAATCAAATCTAAAAGTTTCAATAAAATTCAAAGATGAATCATTAAAGAAAGCTCCATTGCTATAATAACCTCTTATAATTGTAGTTTCCCCACCCAAAAGAGCATCTTTTCCACTTATAAAAGAGACTAATCGATCACTAGCAACTTCACTTGAATTGAAACCCTCTAAATCTAAAAAGAGAAATAAAACAAAAGAAATTCCAAAAGTTAAAATGCTTAAAATAGAGCTAATTATTCGAAACAAATTGCTTTTCATACTTATTCTTCTTTCAATTCACCTTTATAGAAGACTTTATCGATTAAACCGCCCGCAAGGCATTCTTCATCTTCTCGATAAAAAACACAAGCCTGACCAGGAGTTACTGCTTTATAAGGCTTATCAAATATAAGTTTAATATCCCCATTAGCAAGATTATAACAAGTAACACCATTGTCACATTGACGATATCTAAATTTAACTAATAAATGTTCACCATCTAAGATTCGTTCATTGAAATAATTCATTGAAGTGATTATTGCTTCATCGCTTAAAAGGTGCTCATCTTCGGAACCATTAGCCACATATAAAATATTATTTTTGACATCTTTTTTACATACAAAAAAACCTTGTGAATTAATACCTTTTATTCCGCCAATCCCTAGGCCCTTTCTTTGACCTAAAGTATAATACATTACACCTTCATGTTTTCCAATTACACGGTTTGAATTAATCTCAACAATATCTCCTGGGTTTGCTGGCAAATAATTTTTTAGAAATTCTTTAAAGTTTCTTTCGCCGATAAAGCAAATTCCTGTGCTATCTTTTTTATGTTCAACACTAACTAAATTTAATCTCTCAGCTAAAGCACGAACCTCAGCTTTAGTAATGTTCCCAAGAGGAAAAAGACAGGCTTTTAATTGTTCAGAGCTTATTTGGCTTAAGAAATATGATTGATCCTTATTTTTATCAAAGGCCTTATATAAATATACTTTGCCATTTTTTTCAACTCTTTTAGCATAATGACCCATCGCAATCATCTCGCAACCATGTTTTTTAGCAAAATCAATGAATGGGCCAAATTTAATATATTTATTGCAAAAAATATCTGGATTTGGAGTTCTTCCTCTCTTATATTCATTTAAAAAATAAGTAAAGACGTTGTCCCAATATTCTTTAATATAATCAACTCTTAATAAAGGTAAATTCAATCTATCAGCAACATCTTTAGCATCTAAGTAGTCTTGTTCTTGAGGGCAAATTGAATTATCAACTGTTGGATTACCTAAAAAATCGTTATTAGCCATTGAATCCCGGTTTCTCATGAAACAACAAATAACTTCATATCCTGCTTCCTTTAATAAATAAGCAGCAATGGCACTATCCACACCACCACTTAAACCAACCATTACTTTCATTTAAATAACTCCTTAGAATCGAGAATTATTGTAAACGGCCCATCATTTATTAAACTAACCTTCATATCAGCTCCGAAAACTCCCACCTTAGGATTGAAGCCTAATTCAGATAAATACTTATTAAATAAATCATAATATCCACTAGAGATATCAGGTGTTAACGCTTCTATAAAAGATGGACGATTGCCTTTTTGACAATTTGCATATAATGTAAATTGGGAAATAGAAAGTATATCGCCTTCAACATCTTTAATTGAAAGATTAGTTTTTCCATTCTCGTCTTCAAAAATTCGTAAATTAATAACTTTTTCAGCCATTTTCTTAATAATTACATCGTTGTCACCATCAGTAAAAGAAACTAACAAAAGATAACCTTTATTAATTTCACCATGAACAACATCATTTATTTCAACTTTAGCTTTTAAAACCCTTTGAATTATTACTTTCATCGAAATAATAATAATACTTTTTGCTTTAAATTCCTATATAATTAATGTTATGAATAGACCATTAGCTTTTAGAATAAGACCAGAAAATTTATCACAAATTATTGGACAAGAAAATTTAATTGGCGAAAATGGTTTTTTAACAAATTCTGTAAAAGCAAATACGCCGATTTCTTTTATTCTTTATGGCCCTCCTGGTACAGGCAAAACAACAATTGCAGAAGCTTATGCAAGATCTTTAAACGCCCATATAATCAAGTTAAACGCCGTTACATCAAATAAAAAAGATATTGAAGATTCAATAAAAGAAGCAAAATTATACTCCCCTACGATTGTCATAATTGATGAAATTCATCG
>CASEST010000099.1 GCA_949290725.1 uncultured bacterium | reverse complement strand
TTCATCAATTAGACAAAAAAAGAATCGATCAGTTAAAAGATGAATTTAATATTCCAAAAGATAAATTTATCGTTTTAGGAGTTGGTCAAACTCAAACTCGAAAAGGAATAATTGATTTTGCCGAAGTAGCTAAAAATAATCCGGATATTTATTTTGTATGGGCAGGAGGCTTTTCTTTTGGGAAATTAACTGATGGTTATTTAAAAATAAAAGAATTAATGGAGAATCCTCCAGCAAATTTAAAATTTTTAGGGATAATTCCTCGAATTAGAATGAATGATATTTATAATCTATCAGATTTATTATTTCTTCCTTCCTATCAAGAATTATTTCCAGTTACTTTATTAGAATGTTTAAATGTTGAAAAACCATTTTTAGTTCGTGATTTGGATTTATATAAAGATATTTTTTATACTCCTTATTTAGTTGGAAATAATAATGAAGAGTTCTCATCTTTAATTAATAAAATTAAAGATGATAATGATTTTAAAAATAAAGTTATTTCATATTCTAAAGAGTTAAAAGCTTTTTATAATGAAGAGCATGTTAAAAAGTTATGGGATGAATATTATCATCGAATTTATGATAAATATCCTAATAAACATTAATAATTATGTATTTTCTTTCTATTTATTCTAATCGATTAGGTGAGATGTATCTTCTTTCAACTGATAAAGGATTAGCTGGAATTTATTTTAAAGATCAAAAAAATCTCCCAAAATATTTATTTGATCAATCGCTTATTATAAATAAAGAGAATTTCTATATTAAAGAAGCAAAAAAATGGTTAGATGCTTATTTTAATAAAGAAGCGCCAGAATTTAAAATTAAATTAGATTTAACAAATCTTAGTAAATTTCAAAAGAATATCTTAGATATTTTATTAACCGTTCCTTATGGAAAAGTTTTAACTTATAAAGATATTGCAAATATTTATTTAAAAAAGTTTCATCAAGAAGCTATCTCTTATCGCGCAATAGGAAGAGCAATCTCCCATAACCCAATTGCGATTTATATACCTTGTCATCGAATAATTGGCCAAAATAATAAATTAGTTGGTTATGCTGGAGGATTAATAAAAAAAGAATTTTTGCTTGATCTAGAAAGCTAATTATAAAAAATCTAGATTTTTTAAAGATAATATTTAATAATATCTTTTTGTTTTGGAGTTATTATGGATTTATTAAAAAGATTTATTAAATATTATAAGCCTCATAAAAAGATTTTCATTTTAGATATGAGCGCTGCTTTTTTAGTTGCTTTAATCGGTATGGGATATCCAATTATCACTCGCTATATGCTAAATGATTTTATCCCTAATCGTAAATTAGAATTAGTAATAACCTGTGGTGTATCTTTATTAGCTATTTATATAATTAGGATGTTTTTACGCTATTTTATTCAATATTATGGCCATATTATGGGGGTTAGAATGCAGGCTGAAATGCGTTCAGATATGTTTAATAAATTAGAAAAGCTTCCTTATACTTATTATGATGAACATGAGACTGGCAAAATAATGTCAAGAATGACTAATGATTTATTTGATATCTCCGAATTAGCTCATCATGGCCCAGAAAATATTTTTATTGCTGGCTTTACTTTAATCGCTAGTTTTATTTATTTATGCATTATTAACTGGATTTTATCTTTAATTATTTTTGCCTGTGTTCCACTTTTATTTTTTATAACTTCCCATTTTCGTCATCAAATGCGAGTAGCGATGCTTGAATCAAAAGTAGCTATCGCTGATGTTAATTCTTCGTTAGAATCTTCTATTTCAGGAATTAGAGTTACAAAAGCCTTTACCAATATTAAAAAAGAACAAGAAAAATTTGAAGAAACAAATAAAAAATTTGTTAAAGCTAGATCATCGGCTTTTGATGCGATGGGTAAATTTTTTGCTTCTTCACAATTTATAACCGATGTTTTTAATATTATTGTTTTAATAGCTGGAGGAATATTTTTATATAACGATATGATCGATATTGCTGATTATTCAACCTTTATTATTTCAGTTAATATGTTTATTGCCCCAGTAAATCAGTTGATTAATTTTGTTGAACAATTCCAAAATGGCGCGACTGGATTTAAAAGATTTTGCGAGATTATGGATGAAAAAGAAGAAAATCTTTATGAAGGAGATAAAATTTGCCCAAAATTATCCGGTGATATTGAATTTGATCATGTATTTTTTAATTATAAATCAAGCAAAGGTATTTTAAATGATGTTTCTTTTTCAATACCTCATGGTAAAAAAGTCGCTTTAGTTGGACCTTCCGGGGGAGGAAAAACTACAATTTGTCATCTAATTCCTCGATTTTATGATGTCGTTAAAGGGAATATTAAACTTGATGGAACAAATATTAAAGAATATACCCTTGAATCGTTAAGAAAACAAATCGGAATCGTTCAACAAGACGTTTTCCTTTTTGGTGGAACAATTAAAGATAATATTTTATATGGAAATTTAGAAGCGAGTGAAGAAGAACTGATTTATGCTGCTAAAAAGGCCAATATTTATGATTATATTCTTTCTTTACCTAAAGGTTTTGATACCGATATTGGAGAAAGAGGTGTTAAATTATCTGGTGGTCAAAAACAAAGATTGTCAATTGCACGAATCTTTTTAAAGAATCCTTCAATCTTGATTTTAGATGAAGCAACAAGCGCCTTAGATAATACGACCGAACTTTTAATTCAACAAGCTCTAGATGAACTTTGTAAAGGGAGGACGGCAATAGTAGTCGCTCATCGTCTTTCAACAATTCGAAATGCCGATGAAATCATTGTTATTTCTGATGGTAAAATTAAAGAAAAAGGTAGTCATGATGAATTAATTAAAATGAATGGTACCTATAAACTTTTATATGAACTTCAATTTAGAGAAAGCGATCTAGTTGAACAAAATTATTTAAATAATGAATTACAAATTACTAACTAATCTTTATTATTTGTTAAACTAATAATATGAAAAAATATCAAATTGATAAAAGTTTTAAAATTTTTAGATATTTTTTACCTCCAACAAATAAGTTTTTTGCCTATTTAGCAAACTATTTTTTAAAGCTTTTACCTAAAAAAATGAAAAGCAATAATCTGCTTTTAATTAAAAAAATCAGAATTAAAAATAAAAACATAAAATTAACAAATTATTTAATTGTTCCTAAATCCATATCTAATAATAAAAATATTCCATTGATTGTATATATTCACGGAGGCGGATTTATTTATGAAGCTGCCCCATATCATTATTTAAATGTTAAAAATTATTCACTTAATTCTAATTCGGCTGTTTTATTTTTAAATTATCGCGTGATTAAAGAATATCCTAGTTCGATTGATGATATTTGTTTTGGGTTTAATCAATTTTTTAATAATTTAAAAGAATTTAATCTTGATAAAAGTAATATTATTTTTGCAGGTGATAGTGCTGGCGCTTTTTTAATTCTAAAGTTATTAGAAAAATTAAAGGATAGTGAAATAGAAGCAAAAGGGCTTATGCTTATTTATCCTTTTATAAAATATGATAAAGATAGTGTCTCGATGAAAAAATATGTTGATACCCCTATGTGGAATGCAAAATGTAGTAAAAGAATAGTTAAATCTTATTTTAAAGGCGAAATGCCTTTATTTGATAAAGATATTTTCTTTAATCTTCCGAAATATATTTATATTGAAACTTGTGAATATGATTGTTTACATGATCAAGGAGTAGAATTAGCTAAAAGATTAATTGAGAATAAAAAAGAAGTAGTTTTAAACGACATTAAAAATACAATGCATGGCTATGATATAGTTTCTTCTTCTCCAATTACTAAATCTAACTTATTTAAAAGATATGAATTTTTAAAAAATACTTTTTTAAAATGATTTATTAATTAAATAAGCAATTAAAAAACCTCTTTGGAAAAGAGGTTAAATAACATTTATATTATCTTGAATTAATTGATCAACGATTCCATCACTTAAACCAATCATTGGAACAATAATTGTTTTTGAATCTAATATATTTGCGGCTTTAATAAATATTTTCCCAGCTGGAATAATTACATCTGCTCGATCTGGTTTAAGATTAAAAGCTTCAATTCTTTCACCAATAGACATCTCAATTAATTTTTCATAAAGCTCTTTTAATGTTTCAACTTCAAGAATATTTACATCTTTTTTATTTTTCTTTTTTGACATTTTCCAATATCGATTTATATTTCCACCAGTTCCAACAATATTTAAATTTCCATATTTTTTATAATATTCAAATAGCTTATTTTCAAATCTATCCCATGTTTCAAGTTTATCTTTTTTAGCTAATATCCTTAATGTTCCTAATTCAAAGGAATTTGATTCAATTGGTTTACCTTTATTTAATAAAGTTAGTTCAGTTGAACCGCCACCAACATCAATAAAAACATATTTTTCTTCGCCTAAATTGAAATCTTTAGCGATTTTAGAAACGGTTTTAGCTTCAGTTTCACCATCGATAATCTCAATTTTTATTCCGGTTTCATTATAAACTTTTTCGATAACTTCTTTTCCATTACTAGCTTCACGCATAGCAGAAGTAGCAAGACAAGAATAATCGATAACATCATAAATATCCATTATCGCTTTAAAAGATTTCATTGTTAAAATTATCTGTTGAAGTTTTTTATCGCTTATTCCGCCAGTTTTATAAACATCAACTCCTAAACGAAGTGGAATTCTTACTTTTTGAACCTCGACCGAATCGACCTCGTGTTGTGAATTAAAAAAAGTATCTTTAATGACTAATCTAGCTCCGTTTGTGCCAATGTCGATTCCACCATAATATCCTGTTTTCATAATTTAATATCCCTCTTAATTATTTTAAGTGTATTAAGAAAGCAATTTCAAACCTATATTAATTATTTTTATAGTATTTAAATAATTCTTCTTGACTTCTAAATTGAATTTCCTCTTCTTTTAATTCGATAGGATGATAATTTCCATCTCCAGTTACTAAGCATGCTTTTTGGTTATCTTTTAAACCAAAATCGACTATCATAGATAATTCTTTTTTGATTTTTTCATCATAAATAGGAGTAACGACTTCGATACGATTATATAAATTTCGAGGCATCCAATCGGCACTTCCTATAAAATAAAGTGGATTTCCGGCATTTTCAAATATAAAGATACGAGAATGTTCTAAATAGCGATCAATGATTGCATGAACTTTAATATTGTTAGTAATATTTTTAATGTTGCTAACAATCGAGCAATTGCCACGGACTAATAAATCTATCTTTACTCCATTTTTTGATGCCTCGTATAAGAGTTTAACCATTTTTTGGTCGGTTATATGATTTATTTTAATCTTTATACCTGCTGGTAGTCCTTTTTGATGATTGTTGATTTCATTTTTAATTAGCTTTTTAAAAACAAGTTGCATATGAAGTGGAGAAACTAATAAATTTCTAAAAGTATGTTTATCATAAGGCATAGTAATGAAATTAAAAATTTCGGCGACTTCATTAACAATTTTTTGGTTTGAAGTGAATAAGATACAGTCAGTATAAGCTTTAGCATTTCCTTCATGGAAGTTCCCAGTTGAAATAACAGCAATATTCTTTTTATTTTTTAATCTGATAAAAACGATTTTTCCATGAACTTTAAAACCTTCTTGTCCAGTAACAACATTAACTCCAGCATCTTTTAAAGTTTGAGAAATTAAAATATTACTCGATTCGTCAAATCTAGCTAATAATTCAACCATAGCAGTAACTTTCTTGCCATTTCTTGAAGCATTTATTAAAGCTTGAACGACTCGGCTATCTTTTGCTGCGCGATATATTGACATTTTAATTTCGCTAACATCTGGAGAAATTGCTGCTTCTTGTAATAAATTAATAAAAGCATCAAATGATTCATAAGGAACATGAATTAAATAATCATTATCTTGAATTGCATCGATTAAAGAAGTGACGCCTTCTAATTCTTTAATTTTCTCGCTTTCCCATTTCGGATTAGATAAATTAATATCATCATTTCGAGGGAATTTCATTAAATCTTTATTATTATGATATCGTCCACCAATTGAGACAATGTCTAAATCATCGATATCGAGTTTTTTCATTAATTTAGTTTGTAAATCTTTAGGTATTCCTTCACCAAATACAGCTCGAACAGGAATTCCTTTTTTTCTTTCTTTAACCGCTTGAGAAATGGATTTTAAGACACCTTCTTCTGGATCAGATTCGATTTCCATTTCAGCGTCTTTAGAAAATTTAAAAGCATATGCTTTATAAGAATCATAAGGAATCGTTTTAAAAATTTCTGGTAAAAATAAACGAACGGCATCATCTAAATAAATATAAGCATTTTTTTGATTTTCTTCTTTAGGTAAAGAGATAAATCTTCCACAAAGATGAACTGGTAAAGTGATTAAAGCATAATCGATATCATTTAAACCTTCTTTCTTTTTTCCTTCCATTTTGATCGCTAAATAAATATGAGCATCGTTAACGCTAGATAAATCAGCTTTTTTATGAAGCATGATTGGATTGATATTTAAGGCGATATTTTTATAGTAATAATCTTTTAAATAAGCTAGTTGATTTTTGCTTAATTCATTTTCTTTTAATAAATAAACTCCATGTTTTCGTAATTCAAAAAATACTTCGTTTAAAGTTTCATTGAAATCAATATTATATTTTTCAATTAAAGATAAGATTTTTTTAACTTCTTTTTTAGCTTTTATCTTCTCTTCTTTAAATCCTTTTGAATTAGAAGTAGCGATTCTTTTTAAAGATGCGACACGAACTTTATAAAATTCATCTAAATTATTTGAATAAATTCCTAAAAAAGATAATCTTTCAAATAATGGAACATCTTTTTTCATCGCTTCTTTAATTATTCGATAATTAAAATAACACCAAGAAATATCTCTTTCGATATAGTTTGTTTGATCTAGTTTAATATTTTCTCTTTTAATATTCTTCATACTCTATTATTTTATTAATCTAATGATTGTTTTTCAAAAAAAGAATTGTAAAGATTAATTAGATTATCTTAAATTTTATTTATCTAATCATTATAATTAAATCTATGAAAAATAACTTTTTAGCTTTAGGAGAAGTTATTATCGATAAAGTAGTTATCGATAATAAAGTAATTAGTGAAAATATAGGCGGAGCACCATTAAATGTTGCTTCAATGGTAGCTAAATTTGATAATGTAAATTCTTCATATTTAACTATTTTAAATCGAGATAATAATGAATCTTTAAAAATATTAAAAACAATAATTAAAGAAAAGATAAATCCATTTTATTTATTATTTAAAGATAATTTAAATATCGCTTATTCTTTAGTTAAAGTGTTTGAAGATGGTGAAAGAACTTTTTCTTTTAAACTTGATAAAGCTTCTTTTTTAAGTTTAAAAGAAAAAGATATTACTAAAAAGAAAATAATTAATAATGATTTGTTTTATTTAGGAACAGTTTCTTTATTAAATAAAAATACGATTTTAGCTCATCATAAGCTTTTAAGATTAGCTAACAAATATAATAAAATAATCGCTTTTGATCCAAATTATCGTTCTAATTTGTTTAAAGAAAATAAATGGATTGCTTTAACTAAAGAAATTTTAAAAAAGATTACTATTTTAAAAATGAGCTATGAAGAAAGTGTTATTTTTACTAGGTTAAATGATTTAGATATAATCTTAGAAAAATTAAAAAATGATTATCCTAATATAAAATTAATTTTAATTACTTTAGGTGAAAAAGGTTCAATTTTATATAAGGTTAGTGACAGTTTAAAGATTGTATTAGAACCAATTAAAGTTAATCCAGAAGAAATTAAGGACGCGATTGGTTGTGGCGATGCTTTTTTTGGAGCTTTTTTAGGTTATTTATTAAATAATAATGTTAAAACTATTGAAAATTTAGAAGCTTTAGCAAAAAAGGAATTATTAAGTGCCATGGAATATGCTAATGCCGCTGGAAGTTTTACGATTCAACATGCAGGAGCTTTACCTATGCCAACTATTTCTCATTTAAAAAAATTAATAAATGTTAGTTATCGATAACTAATATTAGTTGATATAATCTCCTTGCTTTATGGATATTTTAAATGTTTTATTAACATCTCTTTCAATGTCGATCGATGCGATGAGTGTCGGGGCTAGCGATGGAATTAAAGAGAAAGGGATGAAGATAATAAAGATTGTAATAATTGCTTTTTCTTTTGGTTTTACCCAATTTTTAATGCCAGTTATCGGCTATTTTGTTGGCTCTTCTTTTAAAGATTATTTAGAAGCTTATATCCCTTGGATCGCTTTTACTTTATTAAGTTTATTAGCAATTAAATCTTTCATTGATTGGATTAAAGAGATGAAAGCACATAAAAAAGAAAGTAACGAAGAAGAAGATGCAATTAAAAATGTAAATAAAATTACTCCATTAAATATTTTT
>CASEST010000098.1 GCA_949290725.1 uncultured bacterium | reverse complement strand
GTTTCTGGTTTTTAAAGAAATTAAACATTTAAAAATTGTTGTTGAGGTAGGATTTGTAACTGGGGTAACACCAGCAATAACACCTAATGGGTCAGCAACTTCAGTAACACCAGTAACAGGATCATCTGAAATAATACCAACTGTCTTTAAATGTCTCATTGCATTAACAACATATTCGCAAGCAAATAAATTTTTAGTACATTTATCTTCGAAAACACCTCTTTTGGTTTCTTCAACAGCTAAACGTGCTAAATATTCGTGATGGTCTAAAACTTTTGTAGAAACTTTAGCGACAATATAGTCGACTTGTTCTTGATTTAATTCACGAAATTTTTCTAAGGCGACTAAACCTTTTTTGACTAAGCTATCAACTTCAGCAACAGCTTTTGGATCTAATTCTTTTTCCATCAATTTTCTCCTTTAAAATTTTTGTTTATATATAAGCGATGAGCTAAACTAGCAAGTGATTGTGCCATATCCATGTTTGAAACAATCACATCATCGTTTACATCAATCTTGGTTGGAGCAAAATTCCATATCGCTTCTACTCCGCTAGCTACTAAACGTATCGCCACTCCTTGAGCTTCTTTTTTTGGTACACATATAATTCCAATTGAAGCATTTAATTTTCTTCGAACTTCAACTAAATCATCTATGTTATAAACGATTATATCGTTAATAACTCTTCCGATTAATTTAGGGTTGTGGTCAAATGCGCCGACTATTTTTAATGACAAATTTTCAAAACCACTATAATTTAATAACGCTCTACCTAATTGCCCACAGCCAACTAATATAGCGCGATGATTTTCATTATATCCAAGGATATTTTGAATATCTTCGATTAATAATTTTATCTCTCGACCTTTATTAGGAACACCGACTGTTGAGGAAATCTGCTGAATATCTTTCTTAACTTTTTCACTATTTAAATTTAAAGCATTAGCAATTTGAAGAGCGGAGACATATTTATTTCCTTCTTCATCAATTTTAGTTAAATATGTTAAGTAATCAGGTAGTCTTCGAATTTGATTTTTTGATAATGCTTTCTTCATTTTTATAATTCGGTATTTTTTTACCGACTTAATTATACAACTTTAATCAATGTTTCTCAATACTTAATATATATCAAATTTAATATTAAAAATCTATCTAAAATTATCGATTATATATTTTTGGATTCACTTTTTCTTTAATAACCTTCTTTATTGTATCAATAGAATTATTTAACTCTTCGAATTCTTCAATTGTTAGATAAATTGAATTCGATCTAAAGGCTCCTTCTTTATTAATTAAAGATAAAAAAGAATATGCTGAATCATTATTTGATGAAATTAAAGAAACAGGCAAAAGCGAATTTAAATCAAAATAAATCGCCTTAATTATTTGAATAACGCATTCACTAACTCCAAAATGCGTTGCTCCTTTATATTTAACAATATCAAAGCCGCGTCTTTTTACTTCATTTTCTAATTCGTTTTTATCAATAACTAGCTTTTTATTTTCTAAATAGTCCTCAAAATTCATATTAGCTATCTTAATTAATGAATATGGAATCATCGCACTGCTTCCATGTTCACCAAAAACATATCCGCTTATTTCTTTTTGATCTATTTTTAACTCACGAGATAATATATTTATTAAGCGATTTGTATCTAATAATGTACCGCTACCAATAACCTTATGAGGATTATAGTTTAATTTTTTTACGGTATAAAAGGTCAAAATATCAACGGGATTTGAACAAATAATTATAAAATTTTGATAATTTATTTTATTTAGATTATCTAAAATTGAATCAAAAATATCTAAAGTTTTATCAGTTTGTTCGAGTCTAGAAGAAGTTGAAGATTGTTTTATTCCAGCAGTAATAACAACGAAATCGACATTTTTTAAAGATTCGTAGTCGCCTTTTAACACTTTGGTTTTATAAAAAATGGCGCTATCATTTAAGTCTAATAATTCACCAGTTAAACTGTTCTCGTTTAAATCTAATAAATAAATATTATCAAAAATATTTTCTTTTAATAATGAAAAAGCAATTGTTTTACCAACAACGCCTAAACCAATAACTCCAATATTTGACATATTCTCCTCCTAATTAACGTGCTTTTTATAGTTTAATATAGCACCAATAATTTGAATTATGATTAGCGTAAAATTAATTATTATTAAAATAATATAAACATTATGAAGTAAAAAATATTTAATAACTACTTCTATATAAATAAGTCGCGAAACTTCTAATAATAAAAATGGCAATGCTAAAAACAAAGTTTTTTTAGAACTTCTACTTAGAGAAACCAATCTTAAGCTATAACCAGAATAAATAAATCCATAAATTGAAGAAATAATAGTTAACAAAAAAGCAACCCATCCCTCTGGATATGAAGTTTCAGTTAAAGCGCCTAATTGATGATTAGCAAGACCATAGATTATAAATCCGCCACCAATTAAGCATATAACCATTATTCCAATGCTACTAATTAATACTAAGATTTCACCAAAAAATTTATTCATTATACTTAAAATTTACTAGAAAACTATTAGTTATCTTTTTTTTCGTCATCTCCCGAATTTACTTTATTTTCTAAATCGCTATCATTATTTTTATGATTGACATTCTCTAAATTTTCATCAATTTGATGTTTAAAACTACCTAAACCTTTTTTAAGTTCTTCTCCCTTTTCACTACCGAATTTATTAATCAATTTATCATCGGTTAATAAAGAAGAGATATCAGAGGAAAGATTTTTAAAAAAGTAAAATTGAATTTCTTCGCTTTTTAGATGATTATAATCTAAAACCAATGGCAAGAATGGCAACAATAAAAATGTAGTAACTACCATCGCGCTTAAAGCAACAATCAATAAATTCATATTAGGAATTAATAAATATAAAAGCAAATAAACTGAACTAAAGCAAACAAAAGTAAAAATATAATATGGATAAAGTAAACTATAATATCCTTTATTATAATTTAATTCTTTAATTTTCAATACACGTTTTAAATTGGCATATGGGCCAACCATCGCGATATTAAAGTTATTAATAGCAATATAATAATTTGCAAATGATCTAGTTAATGAATGCAAAAAATAATAAAAAGCAAATGATAAAGATACATAATTAGTAATTCCAGAAACTAAATAGATTAAATCTTGATATTTCGCAATAAGATTAAATAAAGGTTCTGAATTACCAGTATTTAAAAAATCATTCATTACGATATTCATTTCATTATAAAAAGATGCAATTGGATTATTACCAATAGAGGCAATTATTGAAATTATAATCACCGCCAATAAATCAAAAGCAAAATAAATAAGATAAGCAAAAGCTAGATGATGATATATCTTTAAAGCACCTTTAATCTCTCTTCTTTTACCTAATTTTCTTGTTTCTAAAAAGGATATGAAATTAATGCTATCTCCTTTTTGAGTAAATAAAGTTAAATTGCAAGCAAAAAAACTATAAAGATAAGGAGAGATTAAACTTACTAGAAACCAAATAACTAATAATAATATTAAAAAACCAAAAAGAGAATTTAGATTTAAAAAATCTAAAACTAAAACCATTACAAAATAAATAAATATTAATATAAATGATAAAAATGTTGAAAATTTAAATGTAACTGGGAAATTGTCCTTAAATATTTTATATATTTTTTTATTCATCTTCTGATTCATTACCTCTTCCATAAAGACGATAAATGTCTCTAACAGCATCTTCCAATTGTCTTTGATCGATATCTTTTAGATTACGTTTCTCTATTGATTTAATCAATTTTGGCAATTTTTTTGAAGAAACAATGAATGATCTTTTACTATTTAATTCCTTAGCATTTTTTATTACACAATCATTATTAACAACTACAATCGAAATGAAAAAATCTTTTTGTAAACCAGTCAAACTACATAATTTTTCAATACGTTTAACATTATTTTGCATCGGATTATGCATTTCAGTTTTTTCATTGCGGTTATTAAAAAATAACCAAACATTATCATCCTTATTTCCACTAATTGCCCCGCGATAAAAACGGTCTTTAATAACATAGATATATTTTTTTGCAAATAAAATGTGATCAATTTCAGCAATTTTAATGTCTTTATTTTTTAAAATAATATTATTTAATAATAAATAATCATTTTTTTCAGCAATAGAATAAATCTTACGATAATAAACCATCTTAAAATTGCGATACATATATTTTTTCTTGAAGATAGGAAAAAGCATCGCAAAAGCAATGACTAATAATAAAACAATAATCCCAATTATGATAATTATAGTAATTACTAAATCGGTATTTGCAGTGTTATTAAAAACATTTAATGTCATAATGATTTATTTTACTCTTTAATCGGCTAATGATAAAGCAAGTTTAAACATGTCGTTTAATTTTGTTTGTCTTTCTTCTTGTGTTAAATCCTTTTCCTTTTCTTTATTAACGAAAGTATCAGAAACAGTTAAAATACAAGCGGCTTTTTTATGTAATTTCATCGCATTAATGAAGAGACCATAGCTTTCCATCTCAACTCCTAAAATTCCTAATTTTTGCAATTTTTTATAGAAATTTGGATCTTCATCATAGAAAATATCGCTTGAATAAATTGGGCCAACATGAACATTTAATCCCATTTTTAAAGCATTATTATAAGCTTTTAAAAGAAGAGAAAAATCACTGGATGGCGAAATTGAAACACCTCTAATATCAAATTGTGTTGCATAGCAAGAATTTGAAGAAGCTGATGTAGCTAAAATAACATCGCCAACATGGCACTCGGCTTGATAACCACCACATGTGCCGATACGAATAATATTTTCAACTCCATAAAAAGAATATAATTCATAAGAATAAATTCCAATAGAAGGAATGCCCATACCACTAGCCATAATAGAAATTTCTTTACCTTCTTTTGTATGGCCAGTAAAAGCTAAAATTCCACGGACATTACTGACTTCTTTATAATCACTTAAGAAATTTTCGGCAATATATTTCGCTCTTAATGGATCTCCTGGCATTAAAACTGTTTTTGCAAAATAAGCATCATCTTTAATATGTGTTGACATAAATACTCCTTTTCATTTATTTTTTCATTTTATTAATAAAAGAAATCAATTCATCATATGTTATTTCTTTATTAATAAATTTTGTTTCCAAATCTTTGCTTTCTTGAATAGATAAATATATAAAACTATCCTTCACATCTATTTTATCGTTATTACTTTCAAAAATTAATAAGTATTCTGGTAAAGGCAAATAAATATTAAGATT
>CASEST010000097.1 GCA_949290725.1 uncultured bacterium | reverse complement strand
TTTAAAATTTCTTCTTTAGTTTTTAAAATAAAATATTTAGCATAACGCTCTTTATAAATCTTTAAAAATTTTTCCTTATCTTTAACAAAGAAAGTCGCAAAGCGAGGCTCTATAGTAAAATAAACTCCGCTATCATTAGTTTTTAAAGTTTTTAATAATTCTTCATCTTCACCGATAAAGATATTTTCAATATCGATAAATCCATGGTCAGCAATTAAAATAAATAAAACATCTGGATTTTTAGTGATTAATTCTTTTGTTTTTTCTTCTAAGAGTTTTACTATATCTCTAACTTTTTCATTATTGATTCCCAAAGCATGCATACTATGATCTGGTTCAGTTAAATATAAGTAATTAAAATCATATTTTTTAACTAATTCATCGCATTTATTAAAGAATCCATCATAATCAGGATGTTCTTCAATATTTTCTAATTCTAATGATTTAAAGATATTAGCAATCACCTTTTTATTTTTTTGATTAATCAATTCGGTTATATAGGTTGGTTTAATAAAATCACTAATTACATCTTGCTCTATTATCATATTTTTCTTTTTATCGCGATTTAAAAATACATCAATAAATCCATCAACTTCTTTAAAATATTGGTTCCAACCAACAAAACCATTCTCTAAAGGATATTTAGCAGTTAAAAATGCGTCGGTGGCAGCAACTGTAGTTGGTGGATAGATCGAAGAAAATGTCTCGAAGATATGAGAATATAAAAAAGGAATATCTTTTTTATAAGTTTCATAAATTATTTTTCCAAATCCATCATAAAGAAGGACTGCTACTTTTTTATTCTTTCTCTTTTTTAATATTTCATCGATATAAGATAAAGTTGGGTGAAATGGTTTAACTCCATAAAAACTAAGTATTGAATTTGACAAATTAACTAAATTATTTTGTAAATTTAATTTTTCCATTTTTAACGCCTTTCATATTTATTTGATATTATAGACGAATTAAAAAAAGAAGTGAACAAAGTTCACTTCTATAAAATTCAAATTAGAGTTTTCTATTGTAGAATTCAACAATTAATGATTCGTTGATTTCTTGAGAGAGTTCACTTCTTTCTGGTAAACGAGTAAAGGTACCTTCTTTCTTTTCAACGTCAACAGTAATATAACGAGGTGTTGCTGCATTTGCTTCTAAAGCAGCTTTAACAATTGATAAATCTCTACTCTTTTCTTTTAAACTGATCTTATCTCCAGCCTTACAAATGTAAGATGGAATATCGATTTTTTTACCGTTAACTAAGATATGTCCGTGGTTAACTAATTGTCTTGCTTGAGGTCTGGTAGATGCAAAGCCCATTCTATAAACAAGATTATCTAATCTTGATTCGAGAATAGTCATAAATGCGGTACCAGTAACTTCTTGAGAAGCACTTGCAATTCTAAATAATCTGATGAATTGTTTTTCGTTTACGCCGTATAAATCTCTTAATTTTTGTTTTTCAGCTAATTGTCTGCCATATTCAGATAATTTTTTCTTATCTTGGCCATGTTGACCTGGGGCATAAGCTCTTTTCTTTAATTCTTTACCTGTTTCAGAGAGTGAAAAGTTAAGTCTTCTGGAACGTTTCCATTTGGAATCAAAATTTCTCATGTCTTTGTCTCCTTTTATTTTGATACATAAAACGAGATATAAATCCCAATTCTCGGATGAAATGATTACGATTTCGGCTTGTAGCTTAGCTTACTATCTTACAAATTGTTCATATCATCGGACAGAATGTATTTATATGCTGCATTTAAATGCCTTAATATATTACTAAAAGATTCTTTTTTTGTAAATATTAAAATATTTGTTGCATCTATAAAAAGATAGATATTTAAAAAACAAAGTTTTAGTAAATTTTTAGTCGATTTTAAAGTTTCCATGTGGAAATAAAAAGTTGTGGTAAAACACAACTTTTATAAAGATTAATTACTATACTGCTGTATATCCGCCATCAATTGGTAAGATAACGCCGGTTACATAACTAGCTTCATCACTAGCTAGGAATAAAGCGCCAGCATTTAGTTCACCTTCTTTACCATATCTTCCTAATGGAACTGTAGCTTTCATATATGCGGTAAATTCAGGAGTAACAAGAGTGTCATGAGTTAATTCAGTTTCGAAATAACCTGGGCAAATGGCATTACATGTAATTCCATATTTAGCTAATTCAGCAGCAACAGCACGAGTGAAGTTTACAACGCCACCTTTAGAAGAGTGATAAGCAACTGTATCCATTGCGGTGTTGCCAACTAGGCCATACATTGAAGCGATGTTAATAATCCTTCCGCCATGTCCACCTTCTTTCATAATATTTCCAAAAGCTCTAGTGACTAAGAAAACAGATTTTAAGTCGGTGTCCATTGTAAAATCCCATTCTTCATCGGTCATATTTAAGACCCCAGCATTTTTTGCTGAACCAGCGCAGTTAATTAAAACATCTACTTTACCAAAAACTTCTTTAGTTTTTTTAGCGCATTCATTAACACTTTCAGTATTAGTTACATCGCATTTTAATGGTAAAACTTTAACTCCTTTTTCTTCTAATTCTTTAGCTAAGGATTCTAGTCTTTCAAGACGACGAGCAAGAAGAACTAAGTCAGCATGTTGCTCAGCAAAACCTCTAGCCATTTGAGCTCCTAATCCAGATGAAGCTCCAGTAATAACGACGACATGATCAGTAAAATCAAACATTGTAACCATCTCCCTTCATTATTGTTTTTATTCAGTGATTAACTAAATAAATATACATTCATATAAGCTTATTTTATGAGTAATGAAAGAATTATCCATTAGCTCATATTTACTTGGTTTTATAGTATTTAACTAGCCAAGTTCAATGTTATTTAAACGATTATAACATTAAAGCTTATATATTTTAATGATATGACTAAATCGAAAATTAACAATAGTTTAAATTAGAAAATAAAATATTTTAACTAAATGTATAAAAAAGTAAATACAGATATTTACTAATATTATTAGTAAATAAATTTAAAGTAATGTAAAATAATAAATGAGGTTTTTATTATGGGTTTAAATTTAATACAAATAGGCGACTTTATTTTAGATGATTTATATTTTTATATTGGTATTGGTGTTTTAGCATTTATTATTTTTTTAATTATATTATTTGTTATTTTGAATAAATTTGTCTTTTCTAGAAGAAGAATTAGACGAAATTTTAATGAATTAAATAAAAGATATAAATATCTACAAACTCTTTTATATACTCAAGATGCTCAATATATTCAAAAATTAGATTTAATTTCCCGCACTAATTTACTTTATGCCGATGTATATCAAACTCATTTAGAAAGATTTAAAGAAATTAGAGATGAATTAGACAATCAAGTTGAAGATGCGATGAATGTTTTATCAGTTCTTTTAGAAGATAAAAATGTTAAAGCTTATAAGATTCAACTCGCTAAATATGCTCCTTTATTTAGGGAATTCGAAGATGCAATCAAAAAATTAGATGAAGATTTAACGCTTGTTATTCGTCCAGAGGAAGATTGTCGAAAAGAATCCTTGATGTTAAAAGATAAATATAGAGAAGTTAAAACTCTTTATGAAGAAAAAAAGGATAGTTTAGAATTTGTTAATGATCGTTTTGAAATAATCTTTAAAAATATTGATAAAAAATTTAATGTTTTTGAAGAAGAAGTTGAAACTGCTCAATATGATGAAGCAAGAGAATTATTACCAACTTTAGCTAAAGTTTTAAGCGAAGTTAAAAAGATTTTAGAAATTTTACCTACCTATTTAGAAGAAGTTAATGAAAAAATTCCTCAAGAGATGGGTAGAACTTTAGATAAATATAACAAATTAGTTTTGCTTGAATTACCATTAAAACACCTTAATGTCGAAGAAGAAATGGATAAAATCAAGGAGGTTTTAGTCGAAATTAGAGAAGGCTTTAAACAATTAAAGATTGATAAAGTTGGCGATAAAATTGATGGACTCCATATAATGCTTAATCAACTTAATGAAAATATGGATAAAGAAGAAGATGCTCGCAATAAATTTAATGATGTTTATCAAGATGTTATGAAAGAATATACCGAGCTTGAAAAAAATGTCATTAAATTAAATAATTCAGTTCCACATTTTGAAAAATATTATATTATTGATGAAGCTAATCAACTGAAACTAAAAAATTTGAGTGTTGAACTTGATACTTTATCTAAAATTAAAAGAAGAGTTGATTTTTATGTTCATGGTGTTGAAAAGACATTCTATACCGATTTATTAAACAAGATAAATGATTTAAGAAATGGGGTTGGTGAATGTAATAAAGATTATGAAGAGTATAAAGTTTATCTCGACTCATTAAAGAAAGATTCAGATAGTGCTTATAAAACTATTAAAGCGAGATATTTACAATTAAAAAGATGCGAAAAAACTTTACGTGATTTTAAAAATGATAATTTAGCTAGTCAATATGCTGAAGATATTGATCGCTGCTATAACTTAATGGATGAAATTTCTCGCATTTTAAAAGCGATTCCAATTGATGTTATTACATTAAATTATTTAAACAATCAATTAAATGAAATTTCTTCTCATTGCTTAGAAGAGGTAGATAATTTAAATAATTATCGCTCATTATCAATTGATAATATTACTTTGATTAATCGTGATCGTATGAAATTCTCAGATATTCATAATTTATTATTGCAAGCAGAACAATTATTCTTTGATGGGCAATTTAAATCATCTTATGATATGACTGAGACGATTATTAATCGTATTGAAGATAAGGATAAGGCGATTAAATAAATATGATTTATTTTGATAATGCCGGAAGCACTCTTGTTGATGAAGAAGTGCTTTCTTTATTTATAAAAGAAGCTAAGGAAAATTTTGCAAATCCCTCTTCTAATCATGGTTTCGGTCAAAGATTAGCTCATAATATTGAAAATTTTAAATTAGAAATATTAAAAAGTTTAAAATTGGATTCTAAATTATATGATGTCATTTTTACTTCTGGAGTTACTGAAGCTAATAATTTAGCGATTCAAGGTGTTGCTCATCAATATAAAAAAAGAGGTAACCATTTAATCACTTCAAAAATCGAACATCCATCAGTTTTAAATGTTTTTAAAAAACTAGAGAATGAAGGTTTTAAAGTAAGTTATATCGATGTAGATAATTATGGTAATTTAAATTTAGAAGAATTAAAAAATTGTTTATCTAAAGAAACTATCTTAATATCTTTTTTAAAAGTTAATAACGAGACTGGTTCGATTTTAAATTTAAATGAAGTTAAAGAATTAATTAAAGATTATCGAACAACATTTTTTCATTCTGATTTAGCACAAAGCGTTGGGAAAATCGATGAAAATTATTCATTATTTGATTTAATGAGTATTTCTTCTTATAAATTATATGGTTTAAAAGGTATTGGTTGTTTAATCAAGAAGAAAAATATAATTTTAGAACCTTTATTTTATGGTGGTGGCCAAGAAAACGGTTTCCGAAGCGGAACAATGGATTACCCTTTAATTTCTTCTTTTTCATTTACTTTAAAAAAGGCAATTAAAGATTTAAAAACGAATTATAAACATGTTCAAGAAATTAATAATTATTTAATAACTGAACTTAAAAAAATAGAACAAATTGAAGTTCACGATTTAAAAAATAAATCGCCTTATATCCTTAATTTTTCATTTAAAAATAGTTATAGTGCCTCAGTTGTTGTTGAAGCTTTATCTAATAAAGAAATATATGTTTCAACAACTTCCTCATGCGCATCTAAACTTCATCGAGCTTCTTATGTAATTGAAGAGTTAACAAGCGATACTTATCAAGCAATAAATTCAATTCGTTTATCTTTTTCTAAATATAATACGATCGAAGAAGCCAAAACTTTTATTTCCGAATTAAAAAATATATTATCTAGTATAAGAAAGGGTTAAAAACATGGATTTTAATACAATTATTGTTCGTTTTGGAGAGATGTCAACTAAAGGAAAAAATAAAAAAGATTTTATTAATCGTTTAGCTGCTTCAATTCAAAATTCATTGAAAGATTATCTTGATTCATTTACTTTAATCAAAAGACATGATCATATTTTTATAGAATTAAAAGAAGAGATACCTTCCTTAATTGATATTTTAAAAGAAATAAGCGGAATGTATTCTTTTTCATTAGCTTTAAAAGTTGAAGATTGCGAGTTAGATAATTTAAAAACAATCGCTTTAGAACAAATTAAAAAAGAAGAGGGTTTGACTTTTAAGATGAAAACTCATCGTATTGATAAATCTTATCCTTATACTAGTGATGATATTAATCGACAAATTGCAGGAATGATATTAAAAAATACTAATTTAAAAGTCGATGTTCATAATCCAGATATTCTTTTTAATATTGAAATTAGAGATGATGGAGCATATTTATTTACTAAAACTATAAAAGGAATGGGTGGATATCCTAAAGGAGCTATCGGAAGAAGTTTAATGATGTTAAGCGGAGGAATCGATTCGCCAGTTGCATCTTATTTATTGATGAGAAGAGGTATTGAACTTAATTTTATCCACTATGCCTCTCCACCATATACTTCAAGTGCGGTTATTTTAAAATTAGAAGATATTTTAAAAGAATTGAATAAATATCAAAATAAAATTAATCTTTGGATCGTTCCTTTTACTAAGATTCAAGAAGAGATTTATAATAATACGTTTGAAGGCTATGAAGTTACGATCATGCGCCGAATGATGTATCGTTTAGCAGAAAAATTAGCTAAAAAGTTACATATTTATTCTCTTGCTAATGGAGAAAGTTTAGGGCAAGTCGCTTCACAAACAATTGAATCTTTATATACGATTAATAGCGTGACTAATTATCCAATAATCCGTCCATTAGCAACTTATGATAAAGTTGATATTATCGAAATTGCTAAAAAGATTAATACATATGATATATCTATTCGTCCTTATGAAGATTGTTGTACAATCTTCCCAATTAAAAAACCTAAAACGCATCCTAAAATTGAAGAATGTTTAAAAATAGAAGCTAAATTTGATTATCAAAGTTTAATCGATAAAGCAATTGAAGAAGTAGAATTAAGAGTTATTAAATAATAAAAAATTGGTTATATTTTTCTAATATAACCAATTTTTAATATACTCAATTAATATAAGATTATCTTCTTGTAGCAAGTTTATCACTTAATTCATAAACAGCTTTACTATCAACAGCGAATAATTCAAATTCTTTTAATAAGTCTTCAGCAGTTTTTTCTTCTTCAGCTTGTTCATTAATAAACCAGTTTAAGAAGTTAATTGAACGATAATCTTTTAATTCAATAGCAATCGTTAATAAGTTATTGATTGAATCAGTAACAGATTTTTCGTGAGAAACTTGTAAGATTAATGGTTCTTTAAAATCTTCATAATGAGTTTTTGATTCACTTATTGAAGATAAAGCGACATGAACCCCATTATCTTGAAGATAGTCAACGAATTTTAAAGCATGTTCAATCTCTTCATTAGCTTGTTTTTTAAACCAAGAAGCAAAGCCTTTTAATCCATGTTCAGAATAATAAGTTGACATTCCTAAATATAAATAAGCCGAAAATAATTCTTTATTTACTTGCTCATTCATCTCTTTAGCTAATCTTTCGTTTAACATTTTTAATTTCCTCCAAAAAGAAAAAGCATGTTAGTTATAACATGCTTTTACTAGCTTTTCAAATGAAATACTTACTATTTTGCTTCTTTAGCAATTTTAACTAATTCTGCAAAACCTTTTTCATCATGGATAGCAATTTCACTAAGCATCTTTCTATTTAAATCGATTTTAGCAACCTTTAATCCATGCATAAATTTAGAATAGGAAATGTTATTTAATCTACAAGCAGCATTGATTCTTTTAATCCATAATTTTCTAAAATCGCTCTTTCTATCTTTTCTTGAGATGTAAGCATATCTCTTACTTCTCATGACTTGTTCTTTAGCAGTTTTAAATAAAATATGTTTTGAACCAAAGAAACCTTTAGCTTGTCTTAAGATCTTTTTTCTTCTTCTATGTGTTACAGTTCCACCTTTTACTCTCATAATTTTCTCCTTTCACTAATTAGCCTTGAATGAGATATTTAATTCTCTTCAAATCGGATTTAGCAACAGTAGTTGCTTTTCTTAAATGTCTTTTTTGTTTATGTGTTTTATGTGGAGCTAAATGTGAGACATAAGCATGATGTCTTGTAACTTTTCCACTAGCAGTAACATGAACTCTTTTTGTTAATGCTTTTTTACTTTTCATTTTTGGCATAAGCTAATTCCTCTCTTTCTACTTTTTAACCTTACTTGATAAAACAGCAGTTAACCATTTTCCATCAAGGTTAGGCTTTTTATCGACGTTAGCGAATTCTTGAGTCAATTCAATGAAACGATTCATAACTGCTTCGCCAACTTCGACATGGCTAAGTTGTCTTCCTTTAAAGCGGACTCCAACTTTAATTTTATTTCCCTCTTCTAAAAATTTAGTAGCGGCTTTTACTTTAGTTAATAAGTCATGCTCACCAATTTGTGGGGTAAGTTGAATCTCTTTAACCTCAATAACTTTTTGATTCTTTTTAGCTTCTTTAGCTTTCTTTTGTGATTCATAACGGTATTTGCCATAGTTTATAATTTTACAAACTGGAGGCTTGGCCATAGGTGCAACACAAAGTAAATCTAAATTATACTCTTCAGCTTTTCTAATAGCTTCATGCTTACTCATTTTCCCAAGACTTTCTCCATCTGGTCCGATGACTAAGACTTCTGGAAAACGAATTCCTTCGTTTACTAAATCGCCATTGTTATTCTTTTGTGGGCGTTTATTCCCCTGTTGTGGGTTTTGATTGTAAGCTATACTTTAATTCCTCCTCAAATTTTTAAATTTAGAAAATAAAAAACGGACAATAGAAAGTCGCCCGTTAAAAATTACAAATTAAATGTTATAATTTTGTAGCATTTACCAATCTAATTCTTAGATCTGGTGAGAAGCGGACGCTTTTTCTTTCTACGTACTTTATTAATATATAGAAAGAAGAGTTAAAAATCAAGAATTAGTTGTTATTTTTTATTATTTTGAAAAGGGAAATTTATGCTAAATTCAAAAATAAAAGCCTTTGTATTTGATTTTGATAATACTTTAGTTTATAGCGATATTTTAGTAGTTATATCTTTTCTTGAAGCTTATAAAAAAGTATTTAATCAAGAATTAAAAATTGAAGATATCGTTAAAAATTATGGGCCAAGTGAAGAAGGGATATTTTTTAATTTAAGTAATGATAAAGAAAAAAGTGAAAAGGCATTTAAAGAATATTTAACTCTTTATGGTAAATATCAATCCTTATATGCCCCTCTTCTAGCAAAAGATTACTATAATCTTTTTAAAATAATTAAAGATAATAATTTTAAATTATTTATTATTACTGGAAGAAGTGAAGAATCTTTAAAAATTTCTTTAGATTTTTATAAGTTAAATGATTATTTTGATGGCTATTATTATGGTTCAACTAAAGGAGTTAATAAACCTGATTCCTTTAAAAAATTAATGGATGAATATCATTTAAAAAATGATGAAATTATTTATTTTGGTGATACAAGAAATGATATTAAATCTTGTAAGGAAGTTAATATTCCCTTATTTAGCGTTACCCTTTTTTATAATGAAGAATATTATTTAAAGATAAAAAAAGAGAATCAAAATATAATTAATTCTTATAAGGAGTTAAATGAGGTAATTTTAAAATTAATTAAGGAAAATCAATTATGATTAAAGAGAAAGAAAAATCGCTTATATATTTTATTATTTTTATTATATTAGCTTTTATTGGTGGAATGGTTGAGCTTTATTCTATCTTTATCGATCAACTATTTACTTTTATGCAAACTGGTAATTTAATCTCGATTATTATTGATTTATATAAGCTAAATCTTGAGATTATTTATCCGCTTTTTTCTTTATTATTATTTCTTATTTTTATATTTATTTTTACTTTAATTAAAGAAAAATATTTAAAAGAACATAAACATTCTTATATTAAACTTTCTTTAATCTTATTAATTATAAATAGTTTAATCATGGTTTTTATTCCACGTAATATCTTAATTAATCTTAATGATTTTACTTTAGATATTTCTCGATTACTATCGATATTATTTAATACTTTATTCGGAGTGATTCTCCTTTATTCTTTTACTTATTTTCACCATATCTTATTTATTCCAACAATGATGAGTAATAATTTAAGACAAGCTTCATCTTTATTAGCAAAAGCACTAGTTAATAAAAATAAAAATAATGAATTATCTAAGTTTAAAACTTATTCAATAATCATTATCTTTTTTATATTAGGAGCATTAACTAGTGGAGGATATTTAACATATAAAGATTTAATCTTTGATAATTTATTTAATTATCAAAGATATAATCAAAATCTAATTTATATATTTATTTTTATTTTACTAATAATTGCTTTTATTTTATATTTAATCGATAGAAGATATATTAAAGAAGATGGAGAATTAATTGATGAATAATAATGAAGAGATGAATGATAAAAAGAAGATTCATTCTAAAGAGGATATTTTAAAAATAAAAGAATATTTAGCGATTGGATTTAAAGATCATATTATCGCTTATACTTATTTAGCAATCTTAATTTTAACGCTTATTTTATTAATTATTTTTAATATCTTTTATTTTTTTAATATCTTTGATTCTTTAATCTTTATTGGAATAATTGATGGAATATTAGCTTTTCTTTCTCTTTTCTTTTTTATTTATTTTTTAATTCTTTATTTACCAAATAAAGAAGAGATTATTTATTTTAAAGATGATTCTTTAAAGATTATTAAATTTAATAAAGAAATAATTATTAAATTAAAAGATATTAAAGACATATCTTTTAATTTATATTTTGCATCTAATGCAGGAAATATTTATTTATATTTAATCGATAATAAAAAGATTAAGATAAGAGCGATTAGTGATGCTAAATATTTAGTTGATGATTTAATCGATATTTTAACTTATTATAATGATTTTTCTTCTTTAACTGATTAATATATTTATTAATAAAAAATAAGCATCAATCGATGCTTATTTTAATTTTAATTTTGGTGACCTTGAGGCGACTCGAACGCCTGACCCACAGCTTAGAAGG
>CASEST010000096.1 GCA_949290725.1 uncultured bacterium | reverse complement strand
TAATAATTAATATTTATTACTTTTTAATTTATTAAATAATAAGAATTTTTTTAATGTACTAAAAGATAAATTAAAATACTCTTATTATATATCTCAAGTATGACAAAATAAGTAATAAAAAAAGACCGAAACATCGATAAATATTGGTCTTTTTTAAACTTTAATTTCTCAAAATTTTGTAGTTAGTCAACCAAGGTGGTTAAATATTTTCGCTTTAAGAATTTCTTATCTAGTGAAAGATTAAACATTTGCGATATTTCCTTTGCTAGATTGTTTACATTCCCATTAACATAAAATCCTTCGTTAATCTTGATTACTTGTAACTCTCTTGGAGAATCAATAATCTTTTCAATCGTTGTTTCTTCTTTAGATAATTTTACTTTTAGTTTCTTTTGAATTAATTTCAAAATTGTTAAACACACAAAGTTTATAAGAAAATGAGTTCTTATTCTTTCGTCTTTAGTTAAGTAAACTGGTCTTGCTTTTAGGTATGTTTTTAAGACTCTAAAGCAATCTTCAATTGACCATCTTTTTTTGTTAATTGCTATTATCTTTTTTGGATCCTCATCAATTGAACTCGTAATTAATGCGTAATACCCATCATATTTTTCTTCTTCTTCAATTTTTCTTAAATCAAGGCTGAGTTTTTGTTTATAATTTCACCATTTTTATCGTATGAAATTTTTTTAATATATTGTTTTCCATCTTTAGATGTTTGCTTATTAAATTTTGAAGGAGTAGCAATAATCTGTTTAGCTTTTTCAATGCGTCTTTCTCTAATTGTTTTAAGTAATCTGCAAAATCTTTGTTATTTGACGAAAACTTTAAAATTAATTATTTTTTTATTAAATCACTTTACTAGTTTTTAAAAACGTATAAACTATTTTTGATATGTAAAGGAGTAAAAATATGTATAGTAAATATGCTTGGGAAAAATATGATGATAAAAGCGTCATTTTTGATTTTGCAGAAGGTTACAAAAAGTTTTTAACTTTTGGAAAAACTGAAAGATTGGTTGTTAAAGAAAGTGCTGCTTTAGCTTTAGAACATGGTTTTAAAAATTTAGATGCAGTTACTTCATTAAAACCTGGAGATAAAGTTTTTGTAACTAATAGAGGTAAAAATATTGCCTTATTTGTTATTGGTAGTGAGCCTCTTTCAAACGGACTTAATATTTTAGGAGCTCATATTGATTCACCTCGTATCGATATTAAGCAAAATCCACTATATGAAGCTACCAATTTTGCCTTATTAGATACTCACTATTATGGCGGAATTAAAAAATATCAATGGGTAACTATTCCTCTTGCATTAATTGGGGTAGTTTGTAAAAAAGATGGAACTACAGTTGATATTAATATTGGTGATAATGAAAATGATCCTGTTTTAGGCATCTCTGATTTATTGATTCATTTATCTGCCGATCAACTTCAAAAGAAAGCTGCTAATGTTATTGAAGGTGAAAATTTAGATTTAACTATTGGTTCAATTCCTTTAAAAGGAGAAGAAAAAGAACCTGTTAAAGCTAACATTTTAAAATTATTAAAAGAAAAATATGATATTGAAGAAGAGGATTTCCTTTCGGCTGAATTAGAGATTGTTCCACAAGGCGAGAGCAAAGATTATGGTTTAGACCGTTCAATGGTCGCTGGTTATGGACATGATGATCGTTGCTGCGCTTATACTTCTTTAAAAGCAATTTTAGATTTAAATGAAGTTCCTGCTCGCACTGCTTGTACTATTTTAGTTGATAAAGAAGAAGTAGGTAGTATCGGAGCAACAGGTGCTCAATCTCGCTTCTTTGAAAATATTATTGCTAAACTTTTAGTTTTAGAAAATAAATCTTCAGTTTTAGATTTAGCTTTAAGAGAAACTTTAACTAATTCTAATATGTTATCTAGCGATGTTTCAGCTGGTGTTGATCCATTATTTTTAGGTGTTAATGAACTTAAAAATAGTGCATATTTAGGAAAAGGAATTGTTTTTAATAAATATACCGGAAGTAGAGGAAAGGCTGGTTGTAATGATGCCAATCCTGAATTTATCGCTAAACTTAGAAAAGTTTTAGATGATAATAATATTAATTATCAAACTTCTGAATTAGGAAGAGTTGACCAAGGCGGCGGAGGAACTATCGCTTATATTCTCGCTAATTTAAATATGAATGTTATCGACGCTGGTATCGCTGTTTTAAATATGCATGCCCCAATGGAGATCGTCTCTAAAGTTGACTTATACGAAGCTTATTTAGCTTATTCTCAATTTATTAAATCGATTAAATAATTTAATAATTAGCTTAATAAATAGCCAGTTTCTTATTTAAAAAGAACTGGCTATTTTCTTTAAAAGTTTTGTTTAAATAATTTTTAATATTCTATATAATTGTTTCTATTATGAGAAAAGTTGTGTGCCCATTATGTAATCATCTTCATGAGATAGATGAGAAGAAATACGATAGTATAAAATGTGAAGAATGTGGAATTGAATTTAGTATTAGCGATGGAATTAATGCTTTAAATCGTAATTATAAAGTAAATCGAGATCGTGGATTTAAGTTTTATACAAAATTAAAATTTAACGAAAGTAATGAATGTTATGAAGAATGTTTAAAAATTAATCCAAATGATTTTGATGTCTTAACTCGCTATATTTTAAATTTATGTTATTTAAATAGTTTAGAAGAGACAAATTTTGGAAAAATAATCCCTTTATTTGAAGAAAGAGAGATTTCTTTGGATGGTAAAAATACTTATACTTTCTTAGCATTTATTAAAGATTTTACTCAGAATGTTTCGATTTATTTCCGTGAGATTTATAAAAGAGCTATTGAAAATAATCAATTTATTAATGAAAAATATGCCTTAAGCTATGCTAAAAGTTTATATGATTTAAAAAAGGATTTTGCTTATTTTAAAGAAGTTATTCCATTATTAAAAGTTGAAGAGAAAAACTTTTATTTAGAAGATCAAGGCAATGAAGATGTTTTAACTCGTTTTGAAGAATATCTTAATAAAGTTGATGACGAATTAAAGAAGACCTTCTCTTTAATTAATAAAGGCGATTTTATAATTAATGAGGATGGTTTGCTTAATTTTTTAAATGAAAATATAATTAAAGGTGAAGAAAAAGAAGATAAAGAATTGATGATTATTTATCCTAATCGTGAATTTCAAAAGAAAATGCGCTTCTTTTATATTTTAATCGGATCATTAATCGCTATTGGAATTTTATTTATTATTTTAGGTTTAAGTTTAAATAATGATATATTAACTTACCTAGCTTTCCTTCCAGCAGCAATTTTAGTCGTTGTTTTTATTATTTTTTATAAAGAAATAAATAAATAAGAATGAAAAAAATTAAGATAACCGTTTTAAGAAAAAGTGAATATTTAGACCTTTCTAATATTTATGAAAATAAGATTAAAGACCCTTGTTTAATCAAGGAAGGTGACATTTTTTATTCTTATAAAGGAGAAAAACCTATTCACTTATGCGATAGCGCTTATCAAACTCTTTATCCTTTTATCAAAGATTTATTAGATGGGAAAAATAATTTTTATGATGGATGGATGAAAAATAAGGATTCTGCTTTAATCTCTTGTAACGATGGATTTCGTCCAGTTTCCTTTTTGATAGAATTAATCGATGAATAAAAAAATAACTTATTAGATTAGTCTAATAAGTTATTTTCTTTTAAATAATTTAATAATAATTTAACAGCTTTAGCACGATGTGACATCTTATTTTTAATTTCATCACTATAATAAGCATTAGGATGCTCATTACCATCGATTATAAAGATTGGATCATAACCAAAACCATTATTTCCTTCGCATTTATTAGCGACTTTTCCTTTAACTTCGCCTAAAAAAGTAACAGTCTCTTTTTTAGGAGTTATTAAAGCTAAAGCACAATAAAATGTTCCATTGCTTCCACCGATTTCTTTAGCTAATTTTGGATTTAATTTTTCATTACCACCATTTTCTAAGGCATAGCGATGAGTATGAATTCCAGGAAAATGCTCTCCTAAGGCTTCAAATTCTACCCCGCTATCGTCAGCTAAAATATAATAATCAGTTTTATTTTTAATCTCATTTGCTTTAATTAAAGCATTTTCGATATAACTAGTTCCATTTTCTATAGGATCAGAAACAATATTTAAATCTTTTAAAAGATATAATTTAATATTATATCCAAAAAATAATTCATTATATTCTTTAATTTTCCCTTCGTTATTAGATGCTAAGACCATATTAATCATACTTTTACCCCTCAGTTAATATAATTTTTCTTCTTATATTAGTCAATTTTATATTTTAAATATAATTTAAAATATTTATAAATTAACATATAATAATAAGGATGTTTGATGATAGAAATATAGCTTTATATAAAGATAAATTCGATAAAATTAAAAAGTTAAATGTGGCGATTGTTGGTTTAGGTGGAGTAGGAAGTATCATTCCTTTATCTTTAGTTCGAGTCGGTGTTAAAAGTCTTATTATAGTTGATAAAGATAAGGTTGAGGAATCTAATTTAAATCGCCAATTAGCTTATGATAAAAATGATATTGGACAATATAAAGCAGAAGTATTAGCTAAAAAATTAACTGATTTAAGAGATGATTTATCTTTAACTTATCGTATTAGTCGCGTTGATAAAATGTTTAATTTTTCTATTTTTAAAAATGTCGATTATATAATTGATTGTATTGATGATATTGAAGGAAAAAAAGAATTGATTAAATATGCCTTGAATAATCATAAAAAAATAATTATCTCTTGTGGAATGGGTAAAAGATTTTTCCCTAGTAAAGTGACAATCACCACTTTAAATAAAACTTATAATGACCCTCTTGCAAAAAAATTACGTTATGAATTAAGAAAAGAAGAAATTAATATTGATCGATTACCTTGCTGTTTTTCTTTTGAATTGGCAAGTGATAGCAATCCTTATCTTATTGCTTCTTCAGTTTTTGTTCCAAATAGCGCTGGGTTATTGATGGCTAGTTTTGTAATTAATGATTATTTATCAATCAGATAAAAGGAGGGGTTATGGAATTAGAAAATATTGAATATATAGCAAAAAAATTAAACATCTCACGTGAGGATTTAATGCTTTATGGTGATTATAAAGCTAAATTAAAGCCTTCTTTATATGAAAAAATTAAAAATAATAAAGATGGTAAATTAATTTTAGTTTCAGCAATTACTCCAACTAAAGCTGGTGAAGGTAAAACATTAACTACCATTGCTTTAGCAGATGCTTTAAATAAATTAAATCAAAAGTGTCTGCCTTTATTAAGAGAACCATCCATGGGACCAACATTTGGATTAAAAGGTGGAGCTACAGGTGGAGGAAAGGCAACAATTGAACCTTCGATGGATATTAATTTACATTTTACTGGCGATATGCACGCCTTGACTTCAGCTATAAATTTAATCAGCGCTTGTATTGATAATTCAATTTATCAAGGGAACCCTTTAAATATCGATAAGAATCGTATTTTATGGAAAAGAGCTTTGGACTGTAATGATCGTGAGTTAAGAAATGTTGAGATTGGAATTGGCGAAAAAACTAATGGCATAAGACGAATGGAACATTTCGTAATTACTGTAGCTAGCGAATTGATGGCGATATTATGTATCAGTAAAGACGAAGACGATTTTATTAGAAGATGCGAAGAGATTTTAATTGCCTATACTTTAGATAATAAGCCAGTTTATTTAAAATCTTTGAAGATTAATAATGCAATTTATCAAATAATGAAAGATGCTTTATTGCCTAATTTAGTGCAAACTGGTGAACATAATCCATGTTTAGTGCATGGGGGGCCATTTGCTAATATCGCCCATGGTTGTGCTTCTTTAATCGGCAGTAAATATGCCTTAAAGTTAGCTCCAATCGTCATAGAAGAAGCTGGATTTGCCGCTGATTTAGGAGCAGAAAAGTTTTTAGATATTAAGTGTCGTGAAGGAAACTTAAAACCATCAATGGTTGTTTTAGTTGCCACAATAAGAGCTTTAAAACTACATGGTGGAGTTGATTTTGAAGATATCGAAAAAGAAAATTTAGATGCTTTAAAAATTGGTTCGGCAAATTTATTCAAACATTATGAAAATCTTTCATTATTTAATTTACCTATTGTTGTAGCGATTAACCACTTTGCTAGTGATAGCGAAAAAGAAATCGAATTATTAGAGATGCTATTAAAAGAAAGAAATATTAAGTTTGCTTTTTTGGATGGTTTTTTAAAAGGTAGTGACGGCAGTCTTGATTTAGCTAATAAAGTTTTAGAAACGTTAGATACATCGAACAGAGAGTTAAAATTGTTATATAATAAGAATGCTGGTATCAAAGAAAAAATTGATACCATTGCTAAAAAAATATATGGAGCAAAAGAAGTAGAATATAGTGAGTTAGCTTTAGCTCATCTTGATGAAATCGCAAAACTTGAAAAAGATGACTATGTGATTTGTATGGCTAAAACTCAATCTTCTTTATCTGATGATGCTAGTTTATTAAATGTTCCACGCGATTTCACTTTGCATGTCAAGGATATGTATTTATCTAATGGCGCGAAGTTTATCGTTGTTATGTGTGGTAATATATTGACGATGCCTGGACTACCTAAAGTTCCACGTGCGGTTGATTTTAAATAAATATGGATACTAGATTAAACAAAACGATTTTAATTATTGATGAAGATAAATCAATACAACATTATTTAAGAAACGAGCTTTCTTCTAGAGGTTTAAAAGTTTTCTTAGCTTCAAGCGCTCAAGAAGGTGTTGATTTTTGCATTAAAAATGTTGTCGACTTAATTATTCTTGAATTAAATCTTCCTGATAAAGACGGGATGAATGTAATCGAGTTCTTGCGCACTTTTAATGCGACAATATCGATTATAGTTGTTTCTAAACGAAATAATATTGATGATAAAATATTAGCTTTAGACGCTGGAGCTAATGATTATATGACTAAACCATTTAATTTTTTGGAACTTTTAGCAAGAATCAGAAAGGAATTCCGTTACCATAAAGAAGAAGATGAACACTTATTAATAAATGGACCACTAACTATTGATTATGGTGGGAAATGCGTCTATTTAAACGGAACAGAAGTACATCTAACTAACTTTGAGTATAAGATTTTATTAATTTTAGCTTCAAATATTGGAAAAGTTGTAAGTTATGAAGAATTAATTAATTCGGTTTGGGGAAATAATGGCCAAGATCAAAACGGTTTAAGAGTTTTTATGGCTGGCATTAGAAAAAAAATAGGGAAAGATGCGCTTTCTAGAAAACTTATTCGTACTTGTGTAGGAATGGGCTATCGTATGGACTATATTAATTTAGGAGAATAAATATGAAAGTTTTATTAGTTAATGGAAGTTCAAGAAAAAATGGATGTACAAATAAGGGATTAGAAATAATCGCTGAGACCTTAAAGGAAAATGGTGTTGATAGCGAAATCTTTTGGATTGGGAATAAGGTTAATGGCTGTCTAGCTTGTAGATATTGCAAAAAAGACAATAAAGGCTGTATTCAAGACGATGTGGTTAATAGATTTGCTGAACTTGCAAATACAGCCGATGGATTTATTTTTGGCTCACCAGTTTATTTTGCTGGGCCTAATGGAAATATAAAGTCTTTTATGGACCGTTTCTTTTATTCGGTCAATAAAGAGTCTATTCGTTTAAAACCATTTGCTGTGATTACTTCTGCTAGAAGAAGTGGAGAAACTGCAACCTATGATCAATTAATTAAGTTCGCCGGAATAAATGAAATGCCTATTATTTCTTCTACTTATTGGAATAACATCCACGGAAATACCCCAGAAGAGATATTAAAAGATTTAGAAGGTGTTCAAACTTTAAAAAATTTAGCAAATAACATGGCTTATTTTTTAAAGTGTATTGACGCCGCTAAAGAGGTTAAAAAACCAGTTAATGGACATGTAATGACTAATTTCATTAGAGATTAGTTGATGTTAATGATTTTTCACGTGGAAATTTTTTAACTACTAAAAAACGACTAATTTTAGGTTTTTAAGGAACTTATTTCAAAACAAATAAGTTCCTTTTTCTTTGTAAATATAAAAAAACACGATTCTCATCGTGTTTTTGTTTTCTAATCCTACCCCAAAAAGTTGCACATATTTTCTTAAACCAGCACCATAGGTAAATACCTGAAATTTTTTCTAAATTTGACTGGCGAG
>CASEST010000095.1 GCA_949290725.1 uncultured bacterium | reverse complement strand
TTTTTCTTAAATACAACGATTGATTTATCTTCAGCCATTTCTTTTAATTCACTATAAATTTCATTTTCAACACTAGGAAAAATCAATCTTTTCAATGAATCATCAATTATTTCTTTAATGATATCTAAATAAAAATTATCTCTATAGTCTTTTAAAATATATTCTTTTATCTTCTCTTTATCATAATTTAAAGAAGATTTTAAACACTTCTCTTTTTCTCCTCGAGAAATCGCTAAAAATTGATATGGTTTTATTTTCTTAATCAAAATAGAAAAAGAAGCGTAGGTTCCATATGTATCTTTTTCGTCTTTCTTCTTTTCTTTAGATTCAAATAAACCTTCTTTTAAAATTATTTCTTTTATATATTTACGATATTTAGCTTCATCAGCAATATTTTCAGCAATGATATCTTTTGCACCATTTAAAGCATCTTCTATTGTTTTAACATCTTTTTCTTGGTTAATAAAAGAAGCTAAATATAAATTAAAATCTTTAATTTCTTTCCCTAAAAGTAAAGCAAGGGCTAAATTTTCTAAGCCCTTTTCTTTAGCGATAACTCCTCTAGTTTTTCTTTTTTCTTTATATGGGCGATATAAATCTTCGACTTCGGCTAAAGTTTTAGCATCTTCAATCGCTTTTTTTAATTCTTCACTTAATTTTCCTTTTTCAGCTATTAAATCTAAAACACTATTTTTACGTTCATTTAAATTTCTTAAATAAATTAATCTTTCTTCTAAATCTCTTAAATTAGTATCAGTTAAATTATTAGTAATATCTTTTTTATATCGAGCGATAAAAGGAATAGTATTTCCTTCATCTAATAATTTAATTGCTGCTTCAACACTTTTTCTTGATAAATCCAATTCTTTAGCAATTGTTAAACTTATATCTTCCATAAAATTAATAATTAATATTCCTTTCCATTAATTATTAATTTTAACTCATTTTTATACTTTGAATCAGCAGTATTTATTAATTCTTTAACGCTTCCTTTTATATTAAGTTCCCCAGCTCTTGGATTTTTAATTGAGATTATCTCTCCAAAGATATCTCCATAAACTATTGAATATTCAAAAGCTAAATCGCTATCAATAAATTCACAATTAATAAAACGAATATTATTAGCATAGCAAATTGGTTGAGTTCCTTTAATTTTACAATTTATAAAAGTAATATTTTCACTATACCAAGCTAGATATTCTCCATTAATAATTGAGTTTTTAACTATTACATTTTTGGCGTGCCAAAAAGCATCTTTAGTATTTAAAATAGAATCTTCAATAAGTAAATCTTCGTTATATTGGAAAGAATAATGACCAGTATAATTAATCTTTTTAAGCTTTAAATTTTTAGCTTCAAAAAATAAATATTCACCAACTATATTTAAATTTTCTCCAACAATATTTTTACTTCGCCATCCAAATTCATCGCTACTAATCTCGCTATTTGTAATAATAACGTCATTAACCTCTCTTAAAGCTTTAATTCCATTTAATAAAGAATGATCGATTAAAACATTTTGGTCATACCATAAAGCTGCGCGGCTATTTTTAGTAAATTCAACATTAAATAATTTTAAATTTATGTCGTGCCATAAAGGGTAACGAAGATCAAAATAAGAATTATTAATTGTAATATTACTTGCTTCTTTTAAAGGAGATTCCCCATCTTCTTCTCCTTTAAAAGAAATATTATTTAAAATAGCATCTTTTAAAGCATATAAACTTCTTTCTGCTTGATAATTTTTATTTTCAATAACTTTCATTCTCTTATCTCCTTTTATCAAGTTTATGTTAAATCATAAACTTAACTTTAGGTCAATAAATTAATTTATCTATTGCCATTTATTAACTAATATATCTATCCATTATTTCATAAAAAATTTTATTAAATTTAATAATTAAATCATATACATATAGAATTAAATATTTTTATAAATTTTATAAGTAATATTTAAAAAAACAAAAAAAGTGAGTGATTTAATTTTCACCCACCCTATTTTTAAAGTTTTTATTTTTTTAATGACGATGCCACTCAAACTAGTTACTATAAAACAAATTTAAATATGGCTGCCGAGATTGGATTCGAACCAATGTATGTAGGTTTCAGAGACCTATGACTTTACCGCTTGTCGACTCGGCAATAAATATAAATATAGGCGATTATTTTTTAATCGCCTATATATTATAAGATTTAAATTAATTAATTAAAAAATTATTTTTGATTTCTTTTATTTTCTTCAACTTGGAAATGATATCCATCTCGGCAAGCATCAATAACTGAATAATCGCAAACAAAACCTAATTCGTTTTTAGCTTTATCGCAATTAGCATAGGAAGAAGCGATATCTCCAGGTCTACGTGGCTTAATAACATAAGGAATCTTATGACCGCAAGCTTTTTCATAAGCAGCAATCATTTCTAAAACAGATGTTCCTTTTCCAGTTCCTAAATTATAAATAACTAATCCAGGTTTAGATTCTAATTTTTTTAATGCTAAGACATGCCCTTTAGCTAAATCGACAACATGGATATAATCTCTAACTCCAGTTCCATCTACCGTATCATAATCATTGCCAAAAACATTAACTTCTTTTAATTGACCAGTAGCAACTTTAGCAATATAAGGTAATAAATTATTTGGAATACCATTAGGATCTTCACCAAGTAAGCCAGATTTATGGGCTCCAATTGGATTAAAGTATCTAAGTAAAGCAACATTAAAATCTTTATTAACTTTAGCAATATCTTTTAAGATTCTTTCAATCATTACTTTTGTTTCGCCGTATGGAGAAGTAGCTTCAACAACTGGGTCAGATTCAAACATTGGAACTCTTGTAGGTTCTCCATAAACAGTTGCTGATGATGAGAAGACAAAATTATTAACGTTATATTTCTTCATTAATTTTAAAAGAGTAATCGTAGAATTTAAGTTATTATCATAATATTCTAATGGTTTTGAAACGCTTTCTCCAACCGCCTTATATCCAGCAAAATGAATGATTGCATCAATTTTTTCTTCTTTAAATATTTCTTCCATCTTTGTTTCGTCTTGAACGTCACAAATAACAGTTTTAAATTCCTTATTTGTTATTTCCTTAATTCGATCTTTAACAACAATTTTGGAATTATAAAGATTATCGACAACTACTACATCATAATTACTCTCCAATAAAGCGACTACGGTATGAGATCCGATAAATCCTAAACCACCTGTAACTAAAACCTTCATAAATCCCTCCTTATTTTATTTACGTGTAGATAACGTTTTTGCTTCTTTACTTTCTTTTTTTCCTTCGTATTTATCAACTTTTTTTGAAGGAGTTAAAACCGATTCTGGTAAAACATCTTTGCTTATTTTACTCATGATTTCATCTGCAATTAATTTTGAAGTCTCACTTTCAACATATAAGCGTAAGGCGATATAAGTTAATGATAAATTTTCTTCATTTTTATTTCTTTTTCTTTTTTTATCTTTTTCTAAAGTTTCTATTCTGACTTTAACACGATGGACTTGGTTTTTTAAAACTTCGTCATGCATATTTTTAAAATAATTATAAAGTTTTTGTTTGTCATCGGTTAAATATTTATCCATTTCAATTAAAGTAGCTAAATCGCGCATTGAAGCACTGCTTTTTAATAATGAAATAGCTAAAAGATAAGCTATATGATCTTTATTATATTTTTTATTTTCAGGTGAAGAGACAATTTTAGCTTTTACATAATTATTCACCATAAAAGGAGTTATTACAGTTTTGTCTTTTTCAAGAGGTCCTAAAACACCTTGAATATATCCAATAACTTGTTCCATATATAAAGGTATATTAGATATTTCTCGATAATCTGGAAGCTTATAATTTTCTAATATTTCAATAAATTCTTTTAAGTCAGTTAAATTGTCATCCATACTTTAATAATTTTAGCATAAATTTAGATAAGATAGTATTAAAAACTAGTATTATTAAAACTACTAGAAAACGACTAAAAAATAACTAATAATTGACTAATTTTTTCTAGCAATAAAAAAGGCCTAGAATTAGGCCATTTCTAGGCAACTTTTAATTTAGGGGTTATTTTTTAATTTTTAATTTTTTAAATAGGGTTAAATAATTTATCGTGTCCTTTAAAGTCTGATACAAATCTCTTGGCCTAAAATTGAGATATGCAGTTGCTTTATCATGGGAGAATTTATCATTAACCTTTAAAGTATATAAAGAGTATTTGGTAAATAACGGCCTCTTTTTACTTTTCTTACTTTTATAATTGACTAAAGGCAAAGCAACTTTTGCTAACCATGTAGGTAAAATAAGAACCTTTCTTTTTTTAGTCAATTTATCGATCATTTTAAACACTTCTTTTATCTCATAATGACGATTAGATAAAATATATGACTCGCCAATCTTACCTTCATCTAAAGCAGCAATTGTTGCATCGGCGACATCTCTAACATCAACAAAATCATATCCACCATTTACTCCAGCTTTAAGTTTTCCATCCACATAATCATTAACTAATTTAACCAAATGATTACTACCATCTAAAAAATATGGACCAATAATTCCTGATGGTTGAACAATTGTTGCTTGAAGATTATCACTTTTAACATAATTTAATACCATT
>CASEST010000094.1 GCA_949290725.1 uncultured bacterium | reverse complement strand
TTCCATAAATATTTTGATTTAATTTGGGTGAAAAGCGCACGATATTTTCCCCTTGTTTTAAATAATTGCCTTCAGCTACTCCTTTTTCTACATTTAATGAATAATATTCTTCCATCGTTAATGAAGAATTTAAATCGATAATATTATTTAATTTTTCTAATGAAAATGAAAAGAATGTTGGACGATAAAATCCACTCATAATCGAGCCAAAATTGACATAGCCTCCATCAGTTGAATAATAATAATTTTTATAATTTAACTTATTTTCAATATTTTTAATTGTCTGAAAATCGATTGTATTTTTTAAAGATTGATAACAATATACACGATTTGAATCATTTTCTTCATCATAGTCAGGATCATAAAACTTTTTATCGCTATCAAAAATATAATTTTTATATTCAACTTCTTTCATTAATTTATTAATTGTTTTCGAAGGAAAATTAATCGTATGAAAATAATAAACTTTCTTTAAAACCCAGGGATATTCCTCTTCTTTAATTAAATCGTTTGAAGATGGAAATCGCATTGTTTCTTCAAATAGATATTCATTAAATAAATAATAGTTTGAATAAACTTTAGCCTCTCTTGAAGGGACGATTCCTTTAATATCTAATAAAACTTCATCTTGATAAGTCCAATAATCATTGCGTAATTTTAATAAAATACATGGATTATTATTTTTTATATAATCTCCTAAAGCTTCATATGTTTCTTTTATATTTAAAAAATTAGTCAAACGAATCAATTCTTCATTACTTATTCCTAAAATAACTTCATTTTTCTTTAAATTAGTAGTTAATCGCGGATATAAATTCGCTAAAGAATTAATCGAAGGAAGATAATGAAAACCATTAAAGGTTGTCGCTTTATAATTTGTTAAAGATAAATCATTATATTTATCTTTAACAAAAATAACTTCATCTTGTTCAATAAAAAAGGAAGAAAAATTAACTAAATAAGTGCAACCAATATAATCAATCTCATCCTTATTATTTACCATGATATTAATTAAATCATTCTTAGTTGCTGAATAATAAGAAAGAATATTAGCTTCATCATTCCTTCTTTTTAAAATTAAAGAATTTTCTCCCATTATCCCTTCAAAAGAATCTTTAATTAAATTAGTTAATCCATCTTTTAAAAATATCGATAATCCACCAACTAAAAAAGAAACTGCTAAAAAAGAAATCGAAAAAGATGTTCTAATCTTTTTAAGTTTTAAAGTATTTAAAAAATGATGAAATTTAAAAGCGAAATTAATCTTCCTTTTCTTAGCTTTAATCTTTTCTTTTATTAAATTAAAGGAGGATTCGATTTTTTCATTATCAGCTATTTCGATTTCTTTTAATGAATCTTTATTTAATCTTAAAACAAAAGAAGAATATTTAAATGCAAGCTCTTCATTATGAGTAACAACAATAACTAAAGTTGATTTAGCTAATCCTTTTAAGATTTTAAATATTTCTATAGCATTCGCTTCATCTAAACTGCCACTTGGTTCATCGGCAAAAATAATTTTTGGATTATTAATTAAAGCGCGGGCTATCGCCACCCTTTGTTTTTCTCCGCCACTTAGATTTCGCACATATTCATTCTTTAAATGAATTATTCCTAGTTTTGCTAATACTTGATCAATCTTTTGATTTTTTCTTTCATTAGATAATAAAGAAGATGCGTCTAATACTAATTTGATATTATTTTTAACAGTATCATCATTAAATAAATTAAACGATTGAAAGATAAAACCAATATTTCTTAAACGAAACTCCCTTTTTTCTTTTTCACTTAATTTAGTTAAGTTTAATTTATCGAAAAATATTTCTCCTTGATCAGCTCTTTCAATTGTTGAAAGAATATTCATTAAAGTTGTTTTTCCGCTTCCACTGCTTCCTAAAATCGAATAAAGATGATTATCTTTAAATTTATAGCTTAAATTATTTAAAATTATTTCTTTATTATAAGATTTTTTAATATTTTTAAATTCAAACACCTTTATTCCTCCTTTAATTCATTTGCAATATCAATTTTTTTCGAATAATTAATTGGGATAATCGTCACTAAAATAATAAGGATGATAAAGATTAAAAAAGTTAAACCGATCAATAAATAATCAGTTGATAGATTTAAATTAAAC
>CASEST010000093.1 GCA_949290725.1 uncultured bacterium | reverse complement strand
CTCCTATCGGTTTTCGAAACCGACCCCTTCAGCCGCTTGGGTATTTCTCCTTTTAATTAATAAAATTAATCGAGAAATATTATTACAAATTTTTATTAATTTTTTAAGATATATTTGTTTATATTTTAATTTAAGAATTAATTAAATAAATTAAGGATAATTATTAATAACTTTAAAAAGAATATTTAAATTGGATTTATGATTAATTTAATAGTTTTATTTTCGAATAATTTGATAATATATTATACTATTAAAGATATGATTTCGTTAACGAATTTAGTTAGTGCAACTGATTTTACTATCTTTTATATTATTATTGTTTGCTGTTTATTAGCTCTTTTAGCTGGAGTTATTATTTTATTTCGATTTATGTTATCTTCCTCTAGAAGCAGCTATTATAATACTTTTGAATCAACAAATAATTATGTTGTTGATTTAACTTTAAAAAAGGTTACTCGTTATAATTTAAAAAATTTTAAAGATAAAAAAGTTTTTAATCTAGATCGTTTTTTATATTATTTTTCTTTATTAGATCGTGAAAATTTTTATAAATGGTTAATTGATCTTGGAAATAAAAAGGGAGTTGATATGTATGATCGCTCTTCAATTTATTTAGCAACGATTGTTGATCGTCGTTTAAAAAGCCGTAATCAAAGATGTTTATTTTTGGTTAAAAAGGTTGATGAACTTGAAAAAAAGATCTATTTAGATAGTTTAAAATTATATAATCTCCCAGTAGCTGAATCGAAAAATAAGACAAAGATTAAAAAGGTTGATTTCGCTTTTGGTGAAATTAAAAAGTTATATGAAGATGGTTATTTTGCTAAAGGAAGTAGTTTTATTATTCGTTTTAAGAAAAAAGAGAGTGCGTCTTCATATTTTAATGAATATTTTTTACGTTATGTAATTATTGATGGGTTATATAAAATATTTAAAACTAATTCAGTATATTTCTATTTCAAAAATGAAGAAGTTTTTGAAATAGATATTTTAGATAAAGATTTTATAACGATTTATCAAACAAGAGAACAGATTAATAAAATTAAATCTACGATTAAAACAATCTTTGAACAATATGGCTATTTTAATGTATATACCTATTCATTAGTTGGCACTTTGGTTAGTGAATTATCGCATGATTATGATTTGATGTATAAAGCTTTAAATGATCGATTAAATATCAATTTTGAAGAAAGAATCTCTGCTTATTTATATCGTAAAGAAGAACAAAATAATGAAGATAACATGTGGGCTTTATCTACTGAAGTTATTAAAGTTGTTTCTTCTCAAGGAATCGAGCCTTATTTTAAACCGATTATTCAACTTAAACAAAATAATATTATTATTTATGGATATTGTGTTAATTTTAAGGTTAATTCTGATAAGTTCGATTCGATAGAAGCTTTAAAAAAAGCGGCTCATCTAACGAATAATTTAAGAGCTATTTTCGGATTATGTTTAAAAAAATCAATCCCGTTATATTTAGCTAATCGTGATAATTTCTTCGCAAAAATAGTATTTTTAATCCACTATAATGAGATATCTCTCGCAATGCAGAATTTGCCATACATTAATAAATTAAAAGAAGCGCATATTATATTTTTATTTGAAATTGTTGAATTTTTAGATATTGAAAATATAGGCGAATGCGTTAAAACAATTAGAAATTTACAAGTTAAAGGTTTTGAGATTGGTTTATTGATTCGTAAAGGCGAATTTCAAATAAATAAAGAATTATATAAAAATGTTGATTTCTTCTTTGTTGATTGCGAATTAGAAAGCAACGTTAAAGCTGATTCGAAAAGTTTTGTTTCTGCTCATACTTTGCTTGATAAATTAATTGTTTATCAAAAGCCGATTATCGAAATTAATGCTCGTTCTTTCGCCGAGATTGAGCTATTATATCGATCGGGAATTCAATTTTTTTCTAGCGATGTAATCAGCGTTTCACAACCGATGATGACTCCACTAGATAAAAAGGTGATTAAAAGAATTGAAAATATGATGAAATAAGGGGAAATAAAACAATTATGGAAATTAAAAATAAATCAATTACCTCGCGCGATGTAGATTTTGCGCAATGGTATACTGATGTTTGTAAAAAAGCTGATTTGATGGATTATTACACCACTAAAGGGTTTATCGTTTATCGTCCATATGGCTATGCTATTTGGGAAAATATTAAAGAATATGTCGATAAAGAATTTAAAGCTACTGGACATGAAAATGTATATATGCCTTTAGTAATTCCAGAATCATTATTTAATAAAGAAAAAGAACATATTGAAGGCTTTGCTCCAGAAACTTTAATTGCTACTATTGGGGGAGCAAATGAATTACAAGATCGTTTGATTATTCGTCCAACAAGTGAATGTGTTTTTACTGAACATTATTCACATATCATAAATTCTTATCGTGATTTACCAAAAAAATATAATCAATGGTGTTCTGTTGTTCGTTGGGAAAAGACTACTCGTCCATTTTTAAGAGGTTCTGAATTTTTATGGCAAGAAGGTCATACAATGCATAGTAGTGAAGTTGAAGCAAAAGAAGAAACTTTAAAGATGCTAGAAATTTATGACCAACTTGGGAAAGATATTTTAGCCATTCCTTTTGTAAAGGGGAGAAAAACCGAAAAGGAAAAATTTGCTGGGGCTTTAGAAACTTATACTGTTGAAGCTTTAATGCATGATGGTAAAGCTTTACAATCTGGTACAACTCATTATTTTGGTCAAGGTTTTGCTAAAGCTTTTAATGTCCAATATCTTGATAAAGATGGAAAAATTAAAAATCCATATCAAACTTCATTTGGTATCTCTACCCGTTTAATTGGAGCGCTCATTATGGTTCATGGCGATGATAATGGTTTGGTTCTTCCACCATTTGTTGCGCCAATTCAAGTTGTAATTATCCCAATTCAAATGGCTAAAGAAGGAGTTTTAAAGAAGTGCCGTGAAGTTTTTGAGCTTTTAAAAAATGCTGGAATTCGCGTGAAACTTGATGATGGGGATAAAACACCTGGATGGAAATTTAGCGAATATGAAGTAAAAGGTGTGCCATTAAGAATCGAAATTGGTCCACGTGATTTAACAAATAATGTTGCGACAATTGTTAAAAGATATGATGGAAGTAAGGAGACGATTTCTTTAGATAAGATGGTTGAAGAAGTTAAGCGACTCTTAGTTTCGATTCATGAAGAAATGTATCAAAAAGCTTTAAAGAATTTATTAGCTAATATTAAGGAAGTCCATAGTTATGATGAACTTAAAGAAGTAGTTAATAAAGGCGGCTATGCTAAGATGATGTGGTGTGGGGATGAAGCTTGTGAAAATAAAATTAAAGAAGATACTAATGCTACTTCTCGCTGCCTACCTTTTGATCAAACTGCTTTCGATGATACATGCCCAGTATGTGGTAAAAAAGCAAAATATGTTATTTATTTTGCTAAATCTTACTAATAATGATCTAGAGATTTTATCTCTAGATCTTTTTAATTAGATATAGATTATTCTTAATTATTTTTAATATAATCTAAAAGTATGGGCAAAGTGGTCTTAATTGGAGCTTCAACAGTTGATTTTATAGCTAAAGCTAAAACTTCCTTTATTTTAAGAGAAAAGAATGTTGGAGAAATAAATCTTTCTTTTGGCGGAGTAATGCGTAATATTGCTTATTCCTTAGCTCTTTTAAATAATAAATGTTATTTTTTAACGGTAATTGGAGAAGATCTTTATGGAAAAAATAATTTAGAGATCTTAAAGAAAGAAAATATTGAAGTATATTATCCAAAGACTGATTTAAAAAGTGCAATCTATCTATGTATTAATGATTCAAATAATGATATGGTTTGTGGCTTAACTGATAATTCAATATTTACATTATTAAACTATGATTTAATTTCTCAAAATATCGATGTATTAAAAAATAGTGATTATTTAGTTATTGATACAAATTTAAATGAAGAATCTTTAAATAAAGTATTTTCTAATATTAAAAATAAAAAAATATTAGTTGAAGGAATATCCAAAGAAAAGATAAAGCGAATTAAACCATATTTAAAAGATATTTATTTATTAAAGTGTAATAATTTTGAAGTTTTATCTTTATTAGATATAAATGAAGAAAAAGAGATTGATGAAGCGATATTAGATAAATTTCTTGCTTTAGGAATTAATAATTTAGTTATTTCTCAAGGAGATAAAGATATTCTTTATTTAGATAATAAAATTAAAAAAAGAGAAAAAGTTGAAAGAGTAGATAATTATATTAATACTACAGGATGTGGAGATGCTTTATTTGCTGGGATTATTGATTCATTAATTAATAATCAGGGATTAGAAAATGGAGTTAAAATTGGTAAAGAATTAGCAAAACTAACTTTATTTTCAAATGAAGCAGTAAATATTAAGATAAAGAATTATAAGGGAGAAAATAAAAATGGATAAGATAATTGTTTTAGATTATGGTAGCCAATATAATGAATTAATTGTTCGTCGATTAAATGAATTAAATGTTGGATCATATTTATATAAGGCTAGCTTAACTTATGAAGAAGCTAAAGAGATTAAAGATTTAAAGGGAATTATTTTATCTGGTGGATTTGATAGTGTTTCTTCTTCATCATTATCTTTTAATAAGGATCTAATAAAGTTAAATCTTCCAATTTTAGGAATTTGTTATGGGATGGAATTATTAGCTTTCTTTTTAAATGGAAAGATTAATAAAGCAAAGAATAGCGAATATGGTCGTAGTCGAATAAAAGTTGATAATAAATCTTTAATTTTTAAAGATTTACCAACTGATTTTGATGTTTGGATGTCTCATTCTGATTCAGTCTTTTTTGATGCTGATCAAAAGATTAATATTATTGCTAGAAATTCAAACGATGAAGTTGTTGGATTTAATAAAGATAATCTATATGGTTTATTATTTCATCCTGAAGTAAATAATACTGATTTTTCTAAAGAAATTTTTGTTAATTTCATTAATATTTGTAACTGTAAAAGAGAATATAAAATGACGAATTTTATTGAAGAAAAAGTTAATGAAATTAAAGCAACAGTTAAAAATAAAAAGGTTATTTTAGGTATGTCAGGCGGAGTTGATAGTGCCGTAACTGCATTATTATTAAATAAAGCAATTAAGGATAATCTAATTCCAGTATTTATCGATCATGGATTGAATCGTAAATATGAAAAAGAAGAACTTGAAGAAAGATTTAATAAAAAACTTGGTTTAAATGTTTTAATTAAAGATTATAGTGACTTATTTTTATCTCGTTTAAAAGGGGTTTTTGACCCAGAAATGAAGCGAAAAATTATCGGGAACACTTTTATTGATTGTTTTAAAGATGTCGCTAAGGATTTTGACGATGTCGAGTTTTTAGCTCAAGGAACCTTATATACAGATATTGTTGAATCGGGTAAAGGTGGAATTTCTAAAGTTATTAAATCGCATCACAACGTTGGTGGGCTACCAAAAGATTTAGGTTTTAAGCTAATTGAACCTTTAAAAACTCTATATAAAGATCAATGTCGTGAAGTGGGAGGACTTTTAGGTTTAGATGAAGAATTTTTATATCGCCAACCATTCCCAGGACCAGGTTTAGGAATTAGAGTTATTGGTGAAATAACAAAAGAAAAATTAGATATATTAAGAGATGCTGATTATATTTTAAGAGAAGAAGTTAAAAATAATAATTTAGCAAATGAAATATGGCAATATTTTTGTGTTTTAACTAATATTAAAACTGTTGGTGTTATGGGTGATAATAGAACTTATTCTTATGCTTTAGCTATTAGATGTGTTACCTCGATTGATGGAATGACAGCTGATTATTACCCAATGGATTATAAAATACTTGGTAAAATTGCTAATCGAATAGTTAATGAAGTTTCAGGAATAAATCGTGTACTTTATGATGTTACATCTAAACCACCATCTACCATTGAGT
>CASEST010000092.1 GCA_949290725.1 uncultured bacterium | reverse complement strand
GCGATTAAAGTTCCTTCTCCTAAAATTGAAGAAGCTGGATAATTCATATCTTCTAAAGAATTATTTTCTAATGATTCATTATAAGTTTTTGAAGCATCATAAGTGTCCTCAGTTTTAATTCTAATTGAACCATTTTCACCATAACTTGAAATACCACCAATTAAAGAGAGAGCCTGTTCCATCTTTTTATTAGATTTAATAACAGCACCACTATTTAATCCTTTAAATGAATCATTAATTTGGTAATCAATATTAAATTTTTTTAAATCTTTATTAAATTTTTCTAAGTTATAATTGTCTTTAAATAAAACTAAATATTCCTTATTTTTAATATCTAAAGAATTATAGTCATTCTTTGATAAAGGAATAGATATTGTTAAAGCCAAAAGAGGCAATGTAAGAAAGCCAATAAGATTCTTTTTCTTCATAATATATCTCCAATCAACAATATTTAAATATTAAACTCTTTATTATTTTTGTAAATATAAAAGAATAGAAAAATAAGAAGGCGTTCGCCTTCTTATTAATTAAATATAAATTTTAATATTATCTAAATTTAGCATATTCGATACGAATATCTTCATGAGATTCGTGAGATTTAATAATATCTGCTAACATTTTAGAAATGGAAATTACTTTAATTTTAGTTGAATTTTCAAATTCTTCATGTTCAATAGTATCAGTTACGATACATTCACTAACATAATCAGCAGCTTCCATTCTTTCTTTAGCTTCACCATTAAATAAAGCGTGGGAGCAACAAATAAATACTTCTCTTGCACCTTTTTCTTTTAATACTTTAGCTCCCGCTAAAATAGTTCCTCCAGTATCGATAATATCATCGACCATAACGCAAACTTTGCCATTAATATCACCGACAACATTAGTAATTTCCGCAACATTAGGTTTTGGTCTTCTTTTATCGATAACAACAATATTTGTATTAGGAATAAAAGAAGCTAAATCTCTTGCACGGTGCATCGCTCCATGATCAGGAGCAACAATTGCGATATTTTTACCTGTAAAAGAAGGATGAACTTCTAATCTTTCTCTTAAATATTTAGCAAATACATAAGATGGGGTGGTGTTATCTACTGGTACGCCAAAGAAACCTTGAATTTGTGGAGTATGTAAATCGACTGTGATAACTCTTTTAACGCCACTATTAGTAAATAAATCAGCTACCATCTTAGCTGTAATTGGTTCATTTTTAGAAGCGATACGGTCTTGTCTAGCATAACCATAATAAGGCATGATTAAAGTTATTTCACGAGCATTAGCTCTTTTGCAAGCATCGATAAAAATTAACGATTCCATAATGCGATCATTAACTGGTTTACATGTAGATTGGATAATATATACTTTTTTTCCACGAATATCGCTTTTTGGATAAGCGATGCATTCACCATCAGCAAAATGTTTAATTTCGCTAATTCCAGGTTTAATATTTAAATAATCGCAAACTTTATTAGTTAAAGTTACATTAGAAGATAGTGAAAAAATAATAATATCTTTAATCATCTTCTTCCCCTCCCATTAAAAGCAACCAAGTTAATTAATTATAATATAATTAATCTTGATAAAATAGTTAAATAGATAAAAATTCGTCTAATTTGACAATAAAGCGCTTACATTTATTCAAATATTATTATTTTAAAGGGCCGGTACTGGTCGCAAGTGTTAACTAGTAGTTTTATAGTAGATTTCTAGTAGATATTTAGTAATTAATTTATACCATTAATAAATGAAAGGATATCAATATAGACTTTCACATGTTCTTTTTCATTTAAAATCTCATGGCGCATGTTATCATAAATTTTTAAACTAACATTTAAATTATGTGATTTATATTGATTAAATAATTTTCTTAATCCTTTAGAAAAATTACCTACTGGATCATCTTTTCCTCCAATTATTAAAATATCTAAATCTTTAGAAATATTATCAACGTTCTTCTCTTTTTGAATCGAAGCTAATCCAGCTAAAAATTCTTTATAAAAACCATTAGTAGGCAAAACTCCACATAAAGGATCATTATCATAAGTTGTTACATTTTCTTCATTATAAGAAAGCCATTCATTTTCTCTTTTACGTTCTTTTACGCTTTTAACGTAAGCTCCAATTGATAAATTATGGAAGAACTTAGCTTTTTTATTATAATTATAATCATGAATTAATAGTTTAGCTAAGCAATTACCTAAAGGGACTAAAGGATTTTTACCATTCGTTCCGATTAAAATAGCTTTATCAATTGTAGTTGAATATTTTTCAATATAACCTTGTAAAATAAATGAACCCATCGAATGTGCGATATTAATAAGTGGGAGATTATTAAATTTAGTTTTGATTACTTTATTAACATCTTTCATTGTTTCAATATATTTAAAGAAATAATCTTTACCTGGATTCATCAATTCACCGTTTTTACCTTGACCATAATGATCTAAACAATAAACAGAATAACCATTTTTATTTAAAAATGTAGCAAATTCATCATATCGAGCGCTATGTTCTGCCATTCCAGTTACTAAAAGAATAATACCTTTAGGATTCTCAATTTCCCACATATTACCTAATAAAGTATCATTATATTTATTTTTAAAACTAAATTCTTTCATAATTATCCTCACAATTTTTTTAT
>CASEST010000091.1 GCA_949290725.1 uncultured bacterium | reverse complement strand
TATCAAACGGAACATTATATTCCGAAATCCAACAATAATATTTTAAATGTGTTTTATAAAAAATTGAAGTGTCTAGTAATTTAGATGTTTTTTACTATGGCAAAAAATATAAACAATTTTAATTAATCTAAACTTGACTAGTGTTATCAAATTTTATTTATTTTTGTAATACTCTTCAAGAGCTTTTCTAATCGTGTCCGTTTTACTTGGCTCTTGTTCCAACTTAGCTATGATTTCGCTATCTTCGATTTTTCTTAAATTAATTGTAAATCTAGTGTAAGTCTTGCTAGAGTATTTGTTGTTTGCTTTAATTTGTGCTTTAGTTGCGATATTATCAACCTCCTTTCTTTATTGACTTGCAAGAGAAGGCAACCTATAATTTAGTTATAGGAAACTTTCTTTAGCTTTGATGATGACTACTTCTTATCGTTGTTGTCATCATTTTTTTTAAAATTATCAATAATTTTAATAATTAGTATTAGTAATACTAAAATTATGATAGTCTCCATAAGAATTTTCTCCTTTTTTAGAGCAAAACTAATGGATACTTTTAATAAATTTTTTGACTAATTTCATTTTACGACATTCAGTTATCAATAGTATACCATCTTTTATTAGTAAATAAGTATTTAGTTAATAACCTTTGACCTATTAGGCGTTGGTTTCATAGTAGCACATATTTAAAGTGAATAAATAAGAAGATTAAAAGGTTTATAAATTTATAGGTATAAAAAATAGTTTTTATTGCGTTCTTGTATATAAGAGGTGATAAATGATTATACTTAGAAATATCTATAAATCTTTTAAGACGAATAAGAAAAAGAACCTGGTCTTAAAAAATATTAATATCTCTTTCCCAAATAAGGGATTATTTTTTATTCTTGGTAATAGTGGGAGTGGTAAATCTACTTTGTTAAATCTAATCTTAGGAATTGATAAACCAGATAAAGGATTTATTAAGATAAATGGTCGAAGAATAGATGATTTAAAAATTGAAGAAAAAGAGTATTTATATAAAGAAGAAATAGGAATATTATTTCAACATTTTAATCTATTTGATGATTTATCTATCTTAGATAATTTAAAATTAACAGCGATAATTAAAGAAAATATCGATGAAAAATTAATTGAAAGATATTTAATAAAGTTTGATTTAAAAGATAAAATTAAACAAAAAGTATTTACTCTTTCTGGAGGAGAAAAGCAACGTTTAGCTTTAATTAGGACTTTAATTAATCGTCCTAAAATTATATTAGCCGATGAACCTACCGGAGCATTAGATTTTTTAAATCAAGAGATATTAATGGAAGAATTAAAGAAGCTTAGTAAAGATTCTTTAATTCTTATTGTTTCTCATAATAAAGAATTAGTTAATAAATATGCTGATGGTTATCTTTTATTAAAAGATGGAAATATTATTTCTTCATTTAAAGAAGATGAAGAAATAATTAATAAAAGAAAAGAAAAAAGGAAAAGTAGATTTAAACTTTATTATCCCTTAATTAAAAGAAATATATTTTCTTCCTATATAAAAAATATTTTCTCGATTTTCTCAATTATTTTTTCAATTATTTTTATTTTACTTTCTTTTAATTTTAAAACTGCTTTAAATTCTTTTTCTGCTTCTATTTTATATACTTATCCAGATTATGATATTTATGAAGTAAGTAAATCATATTCTTCTTCATTAAACGATTCCTCTTTATCAATTATGCGTAAAGAATGCCCAAATAGTGAAGAAATTATCGCTAATCTAGCTGGATTTAAAAATTATCAATTATATGATAATCTATCATATTTTTTTAATAATAATGAAATAGAGATTAATAAAGATATTTTTAAAGATATTATTTTTAAACCACTTTTTAATTTAAATAATAATGAAATAATTATTAATCAAGCATTTAAAGAAAAATATTTAAAAGATTATAAAAATGAAGAAGTAATAGATTTAATAATAAATTTTAACAGTGAAAATGAATATATAGCTTATTCTTCAATTAATAATAGCGAGATAAAGGAAAGATTTTTATTAAATATCAATTTTAAAATTAAAAAAGTAAATGAGGAATTTAATTATTTATCTACGCCAATAATTTATTATTCTTATAATTTTATTTATCAAATTTTATTTAATTCGATAGCTTATAATTTTTCTTCTTTAGAAAATAAAGAAATTAGTTATTATGATCTATTAGAAAGAGCGAATAATAATGATGAAATAAAAGCTTATTCAAAGTTTATTAAATTTAATAATCATCAAGATGTTAATAAATTAAATGAATTAATCAATAATAATTATAAATTTAAGAATAATATTAGTTTTTCTAGTGAAACAAATCTAATAGTTAAATCATTCAATGATATTTTAGATTTATTATTTTTAGCTTCAAATTTCTTTTCTTTAATAATTCTTTTAATCAGTTTATTTATAATCTTCTCTTTAACTTTTTATAATTATTTATCGAGTAAAAAAGAAAGAGCGATATTAACTATTTTGGGTGGAAATACTAAATCGATAAAAGGAATATATCTTATTCATCAATTAATTCTTTATTTAATTTCTTTTATCATTTCCTTATTAATTTATCCTAGTTTATCAACGTTTATTTTAGATTTTATAAATAATAATTTTAAGTTTAATTTAAATCTATCAACTGATTATTTATTGATCGGTTTAACTTTTTTAATCTTTATCATCCTTATTATTTTAGTGACGATTAT
>CASEST010000090.1 GCA_949290725.1 uncultured bacterium | reverse complement strand
ATTTATCTTTAATTAAATTAACTAATCTAATCAATAAAGGTATTAATATTGACTTAAGTAAAATCGATACTAAAGGCTTGATTGCAATTTTGTCATCATCTTCGCTAATTTTTAATAATCTTGAGGATCAACTTATTCGTACTAAAGTTTTAGAACTCAATAAATATTTCGAAAATTTTTATGTGGGCATAGATAATCATGGATTTTTAAATCAATCGCATTTAAATCTATTAAGAAGTTATTTAAGCAAAAATAAAATAAAAACTCTTGCATTTCCTTTAATTAGACATTTAAAAGAAGAGACTTCAACTACTTTAAAAATTTTAGAAGCTATCGAAAATGATTTCACAATTGATAAGAATGATTTATTTTATCCTGATTTTCATTTTTTAGACGAAGAAGAATTAAAAACATTATTCACCACTGAAGAATTATTAAACACAACAGAATTGATAAAGATAATAGATTTTCAATTTATTAAAACTAGAGGTATACTAATTAACTACTCTAAAACCACTAAAAATCTACTAAATAGCAGAGAATTGTTAAAGAATAATATACTAAATGGGCTTAAAGAAAAAAATATTGATTTAAAAAGCAATCCAAAATATCGCTCTCGTTTAAATTATGAATATCTAACAATTTGCAAAATGGGTTACGAAGATTATTTTTTGCTTGTTCAAGATTATGTTAAGTATGCTAAAAATCAAGGAATATTAGTCGGACCAGGGAGAGGATCTGCTGCTGGTAGTTTAGTTTCCTATTTATTAGACATTACTACTGTTGACCCATTAAAATACGATCTTCTTTTTGAAAGGTTTTTAAATCCATCTAGAAATACTATGCCTGATATCGATATTGATTTTCAAGACATACGTCGAGATGAAGTTATTCACTATTTAGAGAAAAAATATGGGAACGATCATGTCTCTCATGTAATTGCATTTCAAAATATTAAAGCTAAGAATGCGATTCGAGATATCGCGCGAGTTTTTGGTTATCCAGTTAAGATAGCAGATGAAATAACTAAAAAAATACCATTAAATTTTAAGACTAAAGAAGGTAGCACTGACTATACATTAGATTACGCATTTCAAAATATACCTGCTTTTAAAGAAATAATTGAGTCTACTTCGGATTTTAAATTTATTTTTGAAAACGCCAAAAGAATTGAAGGCTTACCACGCCAAAAAGGTTTGCATGCTGCTGGCGTTGTTTTATCCTCCACTTCTTTATTAGAAAATATGCCGATAAATTATTTAAATGATGAAGAAATATGCACTCAATATGAAAAAGATTATTTAGAGGAACAAGGCTTTTTAAAATTTGATCTACTTGGGTTATCTAATTTAACAATTATTGACAATTGTTTGAAACTAATTAATTTAAATCATGGAAAAATAGTTAAATTTGAAGAAATACCTATTGACGACCCAAAAATTTATCAACTTTTAAAAAGCGGTTTATTAATGGGAATTTTTCAAATTGATGCTAGTGCTGGCAAAATGGCTATTTTAGATATAAAACCAGATAATTTTAAAGAGATTGTTGATGCAATATCTCTTGCTAGACCTGGACCAATAGATTTTATTAAAAACTATGTTTTAAGAAAAAATGGTAAGGAAAAAATAACTTATCCATCAAAAGTGTTAGAACCTATTTTAAAATCAACCTATGGAATTATCATCTATCAAGAGCAAATAATGCGCATTGCACAACAATACGCTTCTTTTACCTTTGCTGAAGCCGATCTTTTTAGGCGTGCTATCTCCAAAAAACACTATAAAGAAATTGCAGAAATGAAATCGAAATTCATTAATGGAGCAGTAAAAAATAAACACCCTCTTAAAGAATCAAATGAAATTTTTGAAACAATTTTAAAATTTGCTAGTTATGGTTTCAACCTTTCACACGCTGTTAGTTATGCGATAATTACCGCAAAAATGGCTTATTTAAAAGTTTATTATCCGACTGAATTTTATGCAGCAATTTTAACTAACAACTCTAGCGAATCTAAATTTAATTCATATTTAAGTGAAATAAAAAAGAGAAAATTACATCTTGCGCTGCCTGATATAAATAAATCGGAACTATATTTTGTTCCTGATAAAAAATCATTAGTTTTTCCAATTAACAAAATAAATGGGATTAATATTAATTTAGCCTCTAATATAATTAATGAGAGACATAAAAATGGCTCTTATCTTTCGTTTTCTGATTTCATTTTAAGGAGTCTTTCATTTCAACAAAAAATAAGTGATAAACAACTTTCAATATTAATTGATGCAGGCTGTTTTGATAAATTCATCAATAATAGGAAGGCATTAAAAATGATTATTCCTGATGTAATGGACTTTTTAAAGCTTGGAGGGAAAAATCTTCTCTCTGAAATTCGTGATGATAATGAGATACAATTTAATTTAAATTTAGATGTTAAAGAAGATAATTTTGAAAAAATGCATAACGAATATAATGCTTTAGGCATCTTGATTTCAGATTCATTATTGAATTATGTAAAGTTAAGTGAAAATGACAAACAAAATTTAATACCTATTGATGAAATTATTAACGGAAAGAATGTTAAAACGCTAGGAATAATCAAAACAATAAAAACATTGACGATTAAAAATGGTAAGGATAAAGGTAAGCCGATGGCCTTTTTTACAATTACTGATGACATTAATGAACTTGAGGTCACTTCTTTTTCTTCTACCTATTCAAAATTTATAGATTCAATTAAAATTGATAATATTGTTCTTATTGAAGGAAGAAAAGAAATTAAAAATTCTAAAACAAGTTTTATATTGAGCAATTTAAAGGAAGTTAAAACAGATGAATAAAATAATTATTATTGATGGATATAGTTTATTATTTAGAGCATTTTATGCAACTTTTGCAATTGATAAAGAAAAATTAATGCGTAATAGAGATGGAATTCCAACCAATGCTATTTTTGCTTTTTCTAATATGCTTGCTGCCATATTAAAAACCTTAAAAAGGGATGATGCTATTTTTGTTGCCTTAGATAGTTCAAAGCATACATTCCGCCATCAAGAATATAAAGACTATAAAGCAAATAGAAAACCACTTGAAGAAGAATTAAAAGTGCAATTCCCAATTTTTCGCGAACTCCTCGATTCATTAAATATCTACCATTATGAAAATGAAAACTTAGAAGCAGATGATATTGCAGGAAATATCGCTAAAATGATGGAGAAAGAGAATTATAAAGTTGAAATCTATACTTCCGATCGAGATTATTTACAATTAATTGATAATAATATAACCATTCAATTAATTAAAAAAGGTTTAAAAGATATAAAAGCAATGACCCCAGAATCATTTAAAGATGAATGGGGTTTTGCTCCACATCAAATTATAGATTATAAAGCTTTAAGAGGTGATGATAGCGATAATTTAAAAGGTATTCCTGGCATAGGCGATAAAACTGCAAAGCAATTAATCCAACAATATGAAACTTTTGAAGAAATAGTTAAACATGCTGATTTAACAAAGAAAATAGGTCAATCAATTGTTCAAAATCAGGACAATGGACGTCTTTGTTTAAAATTAGCCACTATCAAGACGGATGACAATTTGAATATCAAGAAATCCGACTTAATTTATAAAGGTTATGATTTTAATAAGATTAATAAATTTATACAAAAATACGATTTAAGAACTTTAATCAATAAACTACCTCAATCTTTAAGAAAAAATAGCGAAAATGAAAAAATCACTTACCAAATTCTAAACGACTCTTCATCATTAAATATCATAGAAACTGACAAAATTGGTTTAGCAATTGATATAACAAATAACAATTATCATAATGCTGATTTAATTGGAATCGCTATTACTTTTAAAAATGAAATATATTATTTCCATAAAAATGTTTTATTAAAAGACCGAAAATTATTAAATATTTTAGCGAATGAAAATATAAAAAAATATTGCTATGATTATAAAAAAATCTATGTTGTATTAAAAAATAATGGCATAGATATTAATGGATTAGCCTTTGATTTGCTTTTAGCTTCTTATATTATCGAACCAAGTTTAAAAAATGAATTATCATCAGTTCTATCTTTTTTTGATATTGATATTTCATATGCACTAAATGAAGAAACAGCTCTATTAATTGATACCGCTTTAATAACTTCTATCGAGGCTTATTATAGTTTAAATTTATCACCTAAAATCATTTCAAAGTTAAATGAATATAATGAATATCAACTATTAATTAATATTGAACAACCTTTAACAATTGTCTTAGGCGAAATGGAACTTGAAGGTTTCCCTTTAAATAAAGATAAACTTTTAGAATTTAAACAAGAATATGAAATAAAATTAAAAGAAATAAAAGAAAAAATTATTTCTTTAAATGATAATGAGGATTTTAATTTAAATTCTCCTAAACAATTAGCTGCTATTTTATATGATAAATTTAAATTAAAAAGTGGTAAATCTCGTTCTACTAGTGCTGAGGTTTTATCAAAAATAATCGATGAGCACCCAATTGTTCCTTATATTTTCGAATACCGCAAATATTCTAAATTATTATCGACTTATGTAGATGGATTCATTCCATTTATTGATAATAAAGGCCTTATTCATACTACATTTAACCAAGCGTTGACTCAAACTGGTCGTCTTTCTTCCTCAGACCCAAATTTACAAAATATTTCAACTAGAGACGAAGAAAGCAAGATGATTCGAAAAGCTTTTTTCTATGATGATCAAAATTTAAATATTTTATCTTTAGATTATTCTCAAATCGAACTTCGTTTATTAGCCCATTTGTCTAATTCAACGACAATGATAAATGTTTTTAATAATGATGAAGATATCCATAGCGAAACAGCCAAAAAAATATTCCACTTGGATCGAGAGCCAAATAGCGAAGAAAGAAGGCGAGCAAAGACAGTTAATTTTGGAATAGTTTATGGAATAAGCGATTGGGGATTAGCCGACCAATTAAAAATACCAGTTCACGAAGCCAAGTCAATAATCGACTCATTTTATAATGAATTTCCTGAAATTAGAGCATATTTAGATAGCTTAGTTGACTCTGCACAGAAACTTGGATATTCCCAAACAATGTTTAATCGACGACGTTATTTAAGAAATATCAATTCAAGCAATTTTCAAGAACGAGAGTTCGAGAAAAGAGCTGCAATGAATGCTCCAATTCAAGGGAGTGCTGCTGATTTGATTAAAATCGCCATGATTGAAGTTAATAAGGCTTTAAAAAAGCATAATTTTAAAGCTAAAATAGTTAACCAAATCCATGATGAAATAATTTTAAAAGTTAATGATGAAGAAAAAGATTCAATTATAAAAATTGTTAAAGATATTATGGAAAATTGCGTAAAATTAAAAGTCAAATTAAAAGTTGATGGAGGTTATGCAAAAACTTGGTACGACGCTAAATAAAAGGAGAAAATATGCCAGAATTACCTGAGGTAGAAACTGTAAAAATGATGTTATCATCATTAATAATTGGTAAGAAAATTAATCGAGTAGATGTTTTTTATGATAGATTAATTCAATCAGATATTGTTGATTTTAAAGATAATGTAATTAATAAAGAAATTATTTCTATTACTCGTTATGGGAAATATTTATTTTTAAATCTTTCTGATAATTACACAATTATCATCCATTTAAGGATGGAAGGTAAATTTTCATATAACACCGATATCAATAAAAGTCGAATTTCTTCTACTACTTTGATTTTTTATTTTACTGATAATACTTTTTTATCTTTTAACGACACTAGAAAATTTGGGGTAATGTATTTAACTAGAAGTAATCAAGTTTTTGAAACCCCAATGATTAAAAAATTAGGAATTGAAGCTAACAAAATAAGTGAAAAAGACTATCCAGAGTTAATAAAAAAATTAAAAAAGAAAAAACCAATTAAATCGTTACTACTAGATCAAGAAATTATGACAGGAATTGGCAATATTTATGCAGATGAATCCCTTT
>CASEST010000089.1 GCA_949290725.1 uncultured bacterium | reverse complement strand
CATCAACTACATCATTAATTCTAGCGCGGTCTATTTCTTCACTATTAACCGCAAAATGCTTAACAGATGTGCCAATATTTTTAGATTGAATTCCATTAATCAATCCTGCGGCAAGCTCGCCTGTTAAAAAAGGGTCTTCACTAAAATATTCGAAATTTCTTCCACATAAAGGATTTCTTTTAATATTTATAGCTGGGCCTAAAATTATTTGAACATTTTGAGCTAATGCTTCCTCGGCTAAACGTATTCCTTCCTCATATAAAAGATGTATATCAAAGGAACAAGATGATAAAGAAGCAGGTGGGAAACAAACTGCTTTATAAGAATTAGATTCATCATTTAATTCCTTAATCTTTTTCTCTTTTCTTAACCCATGTGGACCATCACTAACCCAAATAGATTTTAAATTAAGCTTTTCCAATGGCATTGTTGTCCGAAAATCAACTCCTCTTAAAAAAGCAATCTTTTCTTCAACACTCAATCCTTTAATTTTGTCTCTTAAATCCATAATTCGAACTCCAACACAATAATTTTAACATTAATTAATTAAAAAATATTATGAATAATTAAATTTAACTAATTTTTTATATAAAAAACTCAATTATAAATATATTAATTTCCTAAAACATAAATTCTTGAAAAAATCTAATCCTCTATATAATAATTATTAATATGAAAATTATCGATAAAAATAGCTTTAAAAAAATTAATCAATATCAATATTTCAAAACTTTTGCAGATCCAACCTATGGTTTTAATGTAAAAATCGATGTTACCAATTTAATAAATTATATAAAAGAAAAAAATATTTCCTTTTTCCCACCTTTTTTATACTTAGTAACTCTTGCAATGAACGAAGTTTATGAATTTCATCTTCGTGAAGAAAATGGGAATATAGTTTATCATGAAATAATCAATCCAACCTATACGGTTATGTCTAATTCAGGGATTTATTATAATGCTAGAACAGATTTAACCCCAACTTTTAAAGAGTTTTATCAAAATTGCCGTAAAGAGATAGAAAGATTAAAAAATAAGGAAGAAATTGAGACAACTTATAATGATGATGATTATGCGGTTTATTATATGACTTGTGTTCCGATTATCTCTATAAGCGGGATGAATCATCCTATCCCTTCCTATAATCATACTTCATGTAGTGTCCCAAGAGTTTGTTGGGATAAATATATTAAAGATAATGGTCGATATTATCTAACTTTAAACATTACAGTTTCTCATATTTTTGTTGATGGTTATCCATTAGCTCAAGCTTTTTTAAATTTAAATAAACTTTTAAATAATCTTAATTCAATTTTAGATAATTAATCTTAAGAGAATATTAGCGATAGTTTCCACGTGGCAAATATTAAAAAGAAAAGTCCGGTAATACCAGACTTTTTTTATAATTAAAGTTTTGTTTCGATTTTATAAGTTTTATTAAGTTCATCATTAACATGTTGAGCAATATAACTATTCATTTCATCTAAAGTAAATTCTTGGCCTAAATTATTTAATGTCAAGCTAGCATTAATCGAAAGGAATCCAACTAAAGCGGTATTAATATCTAAACCTCTTAAAGTTTTAGATTCATTATTAACATTAACGTCCACTTGAAGATCGCCTAAGATTGAGCTGCCAATTAAAGAAGGAGTATCTATTAAAATTCTAAAATATGGATTATCCTCACTATCATTATAAGCAAAAGCTTTTAATATATTTTCATATTTAATAGTTGTATCGCTATTCCCATCACTAGGGATACTATCATAAACGCCATCTTCTAAACCTAATATAACTTTACATAAATAATAAATAATATTATCTAAGAATTCATTGGAATCGGTTTTAGCATAAATCTCATAACGATAATTATCAAACCATGGGAAGCTATATTTAGAATATTCCTCGCTACGATAAATATAAAAATAACCATCTTGATAATAGAATTTAGCTAATCTATTTTCATTTGAACCAAATAAAGGTTTATTTACTCCTCCAATTAAAGGTATATTCTTAAATTCTATAGCGATTGAAACATTGCCCTTATCATTATAAATCTTAATATCTAGTGGTAATTCAATAATATCTAAACTGCCAATACCTAATTTTGCTGATCCAGTAAAATAATAATGATTATAAACTGCCGTATTAATACCTAATCTTAATAGGACAGTTAAATCATCAAAATCAATATAATTATCCATTGGATCTAAACGAATATTTTCAAATTCTTCATTATAATGTCTTAAACGTAATTCAAAATTATAAATTTGACCATTAAATTCGAAATTATTTATTGTGATCGAATTAAAAACATCACTATCATAAATTGCGTTATGAATATAATTAATTGTAAGATTAATACTATCTTCAATACCTAAAATTGCTCCAGATAATTCTAAATTAATTTTTGATGTTCCAACCTCTAAATCATTAATTAATCCAATTTCAAATAAAAGACCGAAATCTTTTTCATTAATCGCTTTAAACAAAGGAGTATTAATAACAAAATTATAAATATCACCAAAAAGTTCAAAGAAATGATCATCCGGATTAGCTAAGATCTCATTAAGCATTTCAAATAAACTATTAAAGAAACGATCAGTAACTTTAGCCTTTAATCCATTATTATAATTAATAAGGACTTCGTTATAATTTCCAACATCTATTTTTATATTATGGTTATAAGAATTTGAATCCAAAACGTCAAGTGAACCATAAGCAAATTTATCTTTTAAATCAAATTGAAAAGCTCCATAAATATTGCTCACTAAACTTTGATCAGCCGCATTATGAATATCTGCTCCTAACTCTAATCTTAAGCGGTCTTCATTCATAAAATCTTTTAAAGTTCTAATCAAGGATAAAGCTGGATCAATTGAAACATATTCCTCATTATTAAAGATTATTTCTTGATAATCTTTTGTGCTTAAACTTAAATTAACCGTATATCCAGAAATATCTAAATTTGAGATTTTTATATTTTCTAAATTATCTAAATTAAAATCAAAACCTAAAATAATTTCGCCAGCATCGATATCAAAAGCATCTAAATTTAAACTTAAATTAACACTATTTTCTGAAATTTCGATTTTATTTATTAAATTATTAACGGTCGTAATATTCTCTAAGACATTCCCTAAACTAGGATTGTTTATTAAATTTACCAAATTATTTAAAGTTTCATTTAAATAATTGTCATTAACAATTTCAAATATATATGATAAAACCCCTTGAATACTTTGATTCTCTAGTTTCATCTTTAATTTATTATAATTAATCAATAATTGATTATTATTCATTCCAATTAAGAAATTATGGTTTCTAGCTTTAGCCTCTTCTTTAATATATCCATCAAAAGAAAGACTAGATAAATCTTTTTTATAAGAGAAATCTCCATTTAAAGATAAATAATCGCTATCTAAATGATCAATATCTATATTTAAATTCAAAGTATTGTTCTCTTTGCTAAAAGTATTATATATGGAATTCACTAAATTAAATGCTGGAGAAAAATCTTGATATAAAAGAGGATCCACTTCGTTTATGATGATATTTTCATTAACTTCTACATTAAAATCTAGATAAATTAAAGTATCATCATAAAAGAAACGATTAGTTTTAAATCCAGTAAAATTATAATTTTCATCGCTTTTTAAATATATCTCAATATCATCGGTCAAGCTTAATTTAAAATAATATCCACCAGTAATTTTTTCTGGTTCCATTGAGTTAATTTCATTAATAATTGACGAAACATCGAAATTTGTAAGCTCTTCAGGTAAAGAAAAATCCATCCCATAATTAGGTAACATTTCTAAAAACGAAAACAACGATTCATTTTTTAAATATAACTTTGAATTTTCATAATCTAAAAAGATTGTTTGATCATAATAATTTAAATTACCATAGAAACTTAATCCATTTATCGTGGCATTTAAATCCCCTTCAAACTTTGAGAAAATTAAATCGTTCATATTTAAATCAAATCCGCCATCAAGATTTAACTTAGCACTAGCATCATCAGAATTAAATTCTATAACTCCATCAATATTGGCTTTCTCAGTAGAAACAAGGCTGTTTAAAAATATTTGTTGAACAGTAAGTGGTCGATTATTACCACCCCCGTGATTTCCCCCATTATTAGGATCATTTGTTTGATTATTATTTAATGATGAAAAATCAAAAGTGGCAACAAAACCAATTGCCATTGCAACTAAAAAAGTTCCTGTTAAACCAAAAATTTTACTAATTTTCTTATTCATACTCCTTATTCCTCATAATAAATTTCACTTTCAAAATCTGGTATTTCTTTAAAATCATCTAGTATATGAAATGTTTCGGTTAAAGATCCTTTAGTATAATTTTTCCCAACAACCCAAACATAATAATTTTCACTAACTTCCATTTTTAATAAATCCAGTTCATTGGATAATGTAAAATCAAGATGTATCGATTCAAATTCAGGCATCGAACTTAAGCCAGACATCTCAACCATTTGTTTAACATATCTTGAAACGCTTTTAATTGGGTCGAGATCTAAACTTACTAAATAATTTCCATTTTGATCAATTGTATAAGAGGAAGTATTTAAACATGTCTTTGAAGAAATGGTATAAATTAATGGTTTTCTTAAATCCTTACCCCACTTATCAACGAAAGAATCTATATTAAAAGTTTCTTCTAAATCATATGTAGCAAAAATTTTGCCATCAGCATGATTAATTTTCCCATTATAAATATCAACTACGTCTTCATTTTGATAAAATCTTTTAGCTGTTTTAACAAAACTGCTTTCGGTTATAGATTCATTAAAATAATCGCTATCATTTTTAATTGTTGTTCCATAAATATATTGGGTAATTCCCATCGAAGTTGCAGTTGAAACTATATCACTATATGTATATTTTTCATTTTGATATTTATAGGTGGCAATATTTACCATTTCGCTAGGACTAAAAGTTGAATAATCATTATCATCTATTTTTAAATAACGGTTATAAATTTCTTCTATATCATCCTCTAAAGAGTCAGAATCGATACTTCCATAGTCAATAGAAGTGATTTTTATATTACGAGATAAGATTGAACCAGCTAATAATCCAATGGCTGCAACACAAAAAACATTTCTTATTGAAGAAAAAAAGGAATTTAATATATCACTTCTACTAGTTTGTTCTTTTCTTATAGCTAAGTCTAATTTCATAGTCAAAAACCTATAATACTTTAAAGTAATAAACTCATGAAAGCACGATAAGGTTTTAGAATTAAAAAGAGAATTCATAATTATAACTCTCTTTTTAAGAGAGTTGACTAAAAAACCTTAAATATTTAATATATTAAATATGAATGAACAAAAGAATTTGAAGAAGATTATTGGTAAAAACCTTCAAGATTTACGAAAAAATAAAAAGTTAACTCAATCAGAACTTGCTGCTATTTTTGATTATAGTGATAAAGCGATTTCTAAATGGGAAAAAGGGGATACTCTACCAGATGTAGAGACTTTATATGCTTTATCAGAATTTTACAACGTTACTTTAGACAGTTTAATTAAAGAAAATATGCTTCAAGAAAATATTCAATATATTAAAAAGAATGACCGTGGGATTATTATTAATAATAT
>CASEST010000088.1 GCA_949290725.1 uncultured bacterium | reverse complement strand
TGGAAGCCACCACTATCGGTTAACATCGCTCCATTATAGTTCATAAACTTTTGAACTCCCCCAGCTTTAGCGATTATATCTTCTCCTGGGCGAAGATGAAGATGATAAGTATTGGCTAAAATTATTTGTGAGCCCATCTCTTTTAATTCTTCAGGAGATAATGTTTTAACCGTTGCTAAAGTACCAACTGGCATAAACATTGGTGTTTCATAATCTCCATGAGGAGTATGTAAGATTCCATATCTTGCTCCAGTTTCTTTATCAACATGTTTTAATTCATAATAAAAAGTTTTTTTATTCATAATATCCCCTTAAAATTGCTTAATCATTATATATATTTAACTAATTAAATACAAATTAATATAAAAAATATCCTTTTAAATAAAGGATATTTTTTAACAAATTTAATTAATTACCATTTAAAATCTAAATTATATCGAGCATTAAATAAATCTTTAAAACCCTTATATTTTTTAGCTAAACTCATAAAAAGAATATATCCTAAAATATTAATCGCGATAAATTCACCTAAAAAAGTCCAAAGAGCCATTATAAAGAATATTCCCGATTCTAAGATAAATTCATCAGCAGTTCCTAAAGAAGCTAAATAGATAATAAAAGGAACGGTAATCGCATTGATTAAACATGGAATTAAACCACTAAAAAATAAATTTTTAGTCAATTTAGAAAAACCAATCATTAATAAAGATGAAACTAAGGTAGCTAATGTTCCAAAAACGATATCAAATATTCCAGCTGTAGACATAAAATTAGCTAGTAGACAACCTAAAGTTAATCCTAAAGTATATGAAGGATTAAAAAAGACTAATAGATTTAATAATTCCGAGATTCTTAATTGCATATAAGAATAAGAAATCGGATAAGAAATGATGGTTAAAACTGCATATAAAGCAGCTATAAAAGCATTAAGTGTAATCATTTTTACACTAAAAAAATCCTTAATAAAGGATTTAAAACCATCTTTAAAAGAGGTTTTAATTACTAAACTCTTACTTTCTTGATTCATTGATATTTCCCCCTGTTTTATTTTAAGAGTGGTTAGTCATGGGTTTATTTTTATTTATTAAAATAAAAATATAAGACACTCTAGCGACTTAACAATTGTTAACTATATACTATTTTTAGATAAAATCAATATTTTTTTATTTAAAATAATTTTTTAATAAAAAAAGAAATTTAAGTTTTTCTTAAATTTCTTTTTTCTTAATTATTCAAGATGTAAAAATTCTTTAGTTCTTTTTTCTTTAGGATGATTAAAGATTGTTTCTGGATCTCCACTTTCAACAATATAACCATTTTCCATAAATATTACTTTATTCGAAACATTTTTAGCAAAGTTCATCTCATGAGTAACTACAATCATCGTCATTCCTAAATTCGCCATCTTTTTCATTACTTCTAATACTTCATTAACCATCTCTGGATCTAAAGCTGAAGTAGGTTCATCAAAAAGAATAATATCAGGAGACATTGATAAAGTTCTAGCGATAGCTACCCTTTGTTTTTGTCCGCCACTTAATTCATTAATACGATAGTTCATTCGATCTTGCATATTGACATTACTTAAGTTTTTAATAGCGATTTTTTTAGCTTCTTCTTTATCTCTTTTTAATACTTTTACTTGTGGAAGAACACAATTATCTAAAACATTATAATTGTTAAATAAATTAAAAGATTGAAAGACCATTCCAATATGGCTTCTTATTCGATTAATCTCTTTTTGATTAATCGAATAAGATGGGGATTCCTTTATCGCTTCTAAATAAGCTTCTTTATTAAAATAATTATTTTTTAATATAGGATTTTTTCTTACCCTTTTAAATTCTTTCTTCGCTTCTTTAATTTTAGGAAGTAAATCACGATTTTCTTTTTTATTCTCTAAATATTTATTTTGATAGATTGCTAAATTATCTTCAGTTTCAATTAATTTATCTTCATATTCTTTCATCGCTTTTTGATAAGAAGGATAATCTACGAAATCATCTTTACATTTAGCGATATTAAAATAAACTTCATTTCGATAAGTTAATTTTCCTCTTGTAGGTTCTTCTAAAAGATTTAAACATCTTAAAAAGGTTGATTTTCCACTTCCAGAAGGTCCGATAATTGAAATAACATCTCCCTTTTTAACACTTAAAGAGATATCTTTTAAAACTTGAGTAGTTCCAAAAAACTTCGCTAAATTATCTACTTTTAATAAGATTTCATTATTTTCCATGCCTTAGAAACTCTCCTTTTTTCTTAATAATCTAAAAGGATTAAGCGAAAATTTAACCCCATCAAGTTTCTTTTCAATAAGTTTTAAAATTAAACTAGCTAATAAAGTTAAAACTAAATACATTAGCGCTAAAATTAAATAAGCTTCTAAAAAGGCAAAAGTTGTATTAGCAATACTCATCATTCGATAATAAAGTTCAGTAACTGCAATAACGTTTAAAACAGAAGAATCTTTAATATTTACTATTAATTCATTCCCGATTGTAGGAAGAGCATTTCTTAATGCTTGAGGAAGAATAATTGATAAAGAAGTTCTACTAACTGACATTCCTAAACTTCTAGCTCCTTCTACTTGGCCAATATCTACCCCATTTAAACCACTACGAACAATCTCTCCCATATAAGCGGCAGTATTTAAAGTAATTACAATTAATCCAGCGATAAACCAACCATCAAAATAATCTAATATCTCCTCAGGAAAACGTAAATAACCCCAGTTTAAATGTAATGCTTGGGAACCAAATTTAAAGATTAAAGCTTGAACCATCATTGGAGTTCCTCTTAAAACAGTTGAATAAACCGAACAAATTCCTTTAACTATCCCTTTTAAAACTTTAATTCCTTTATTTTCATTTTCTTTAAATTTTATATTTTTACCATAAGCTAAAAAGATGCCTAAAATTAAACCAACAACCGTTCCAAAGATAGCTAAAATAATTGTATCGACTAATCCAGCGATAATTGTTGGATAATTGTTAACAATTAAACTCCAAGCTTTTTCAAAATCAATCATAATTAAGCATTACTAGCGCTTCTATTAGCAGCTTCTCCCATTAATCTAGCTCTTTCTTCTATGCTAATTTTAGCTAAAGATTGATTTAATTCTTCTTTTAATTCATCATTTCCCTTTTTAATTCCAATAGAAACCGATAAACCTTCTAAATCTTCTTCGCTAATAAATGATTGATCAACATATAAAATTGCTAAATCATCTGGATTAATATTTACCATCGCTTCACAAACAGGAAGTTCAGCTGGCATAGCAAATGAATTTCCACTTAAAACATCTAAAGCGGCTAAAGGGTATGTTGCTAATGGATTATTATGAATGATTGAACTATCAACACTACTAAAATAAGTATCGATATATTCATCACCAACGACCGCACTTTGGCAGATTAAACCTTCTCCAGCAAAAAGTTCTAATAATTCCTCATAAGTAGCTGGATTTTCTTCACTATTATCACTAGGTAAATTATCTTTACGAATTAAAAAAGCTAAATCGCTAGTTAAATATGGATCGGTAAAATCAATTGACTCTCTTCTATCAGCAGTTGAAGACATTCCAGCTAAAACCATATTGATTTCGCCACTATTTAAAGAAGGAATTAAACTTCCCCATTCAATTCTTTTAATAACTACTTCCTTATTTAAGTCTTCACTTAATAATTTAGCAATTTGAATATCATATCCATCAACAAATTCATTAGTATTATCAATAGGAAGGGTATATTCACTTTCACTATTAGCACGCCAGTTAAATGGTTGATAAGCACATTCCATTCCAATAACTAAAGTATCATTACTTACTCCATTTCCCCCACAGCTTGAAATTGATGCTAATGAAAATAAAGATAATGCGATTGCACCAAATCTAATAAAATTTCTTTTTCTCATATTTTTCCTCCAATTTATTTTTAAAAATAAAAGATTGCATCATTATCGATGCAATCTTAATTTTTAATAAATAAATAAGAGTTAACACCGATAGCGCCTCTAGTTTATGCTAGGAGTCTATAAGGTATTCCCTCATAGCCCAATCAAATCTAATACCTTAGATTTGTTTCGGCAATCGCGCCTTTCGTTAACTTCATCTGATGTCTCATCGATTAACTACTAATCTTGATTGCGCCTCTATCAATCTTTCGTGATTATAATACTACATTTTTTTCTTTATACAATAGCAAATTTTAAAAATTTAGTCTTTTAATTCAATTTTAATAAAATATTCCTTATTGATATCAATTTTAAATTTAAAAGTTAAAGTATCGAAGATATTCGATTTTTCATTAAATTCTAATGGCATTAAACTTGGATCTTTTTTATTGATTGAATAAGAAATTAACTGATTATTTAAATAGATATTTTTAATTTTATTCATTCCTTTAATTAAATTATATTTAAAAATAATCTCACGAGTTTTAATTTGATCGACATATTCTCCAATCGCTTTAGAAATATTAATTAAAAAAGAATTATCTTCATAGCGGGTCGAAATATAAGTTATTCGATTAATATTATTTTTATAATTGGTGGTAGTTTGATCATCTTCATAAATAAAAGTATTCTCTTTATTAACTATAGAAGGATAATAATCAAGTAAAATTGATGAATAAGATAAATCTTCGGCTCGATTAGCTTCTTTAACTAATGGAATAAGCGAACCTTCTTTAATATATAAAGGCATTTTTAAATAGCTTTCTTCTTTATTAACTTTTATTTCTTTTTCTCCCTTAATAACTTTTCCATTAAATAAATCAATAAAAGTATCATTTGGGATATATATCTTTTTAATTAAATCTTTTAAATTAAATTTTTCTAAATGAAGTTCAGCTACATCCTTATAATAATAATATTCAATTTTTAAATCATAAATTTCATTTTTCTTTAAATCAGCTAATGGATGAGCTTTTAAAGGATGAGCTGAATCATCTTGATGAATTAACTTATTATTAAGATAAACTTTACAACCGTTACTATATTTTAAAATTAAACGAATATTATCTTTCGGTTTAATTTTAAAATGAGTTTTTGCACTCCAATTAGTTTTATTAATTTCTTTAACTACTTCTTCATTATTATAAATAAAAGATAAACTATCATAATTTTTACTTCCTTTAGCTTTTCCTTTTAAAATTAAATCATCATAGAAATTAACTTTTATTTTTGATAAATATTCTTCTTTTTCAATCTCTTGATATTCATTCATCGAAATTGGCGAAATTAAAAGATCATCTGCTAAAAGATATTCATCATAGATATCTCTAGCATTAATTTCACTATAATTAAAATCAAGCGATTTAATTAATGGTTCACCGGTTAAATAATTTTTATAAGCATAAGAATAGATTAAAGGTAATAAACGATATCTTAAATTTAAATATTTTCTAGTGATATCAATAACTTCTTCATCATAATTCCAAGGTTCGCGATAACGAATTACATTAGATGAACAATGGATTCTAAAAATTGGTTCGAATGTTCCAAATTGAATCCATCTTAAATAATCATATTTATCTGGATTACCAAAATGTCCACCGATATCACTAGAATAATAAGTTATTTCATTATTACTAGCTTTAATTAAATTAGCGACTTCCTCTTTAATCGTATCTAAACCAGATTGAATATCACCACTCCATTGAAAAGAATAACGATGAGAAGCACTATCTAATATTCCTTTATATTTTCCATTTAAAATATTATTAATATTAGCCATAATTATTGGACGACGATAATAATTTATATTATTACTATTTTTAATGAAATAATGTTTAGTTATTTCATTAAAAATATAATCTCCAATCGTTTCACTGCTTATTTTAGAAGAGATAGATCTTAAAGAAGTAATCCAGTTACGGTCATACCACCAATAATCTAAATTTAAAGAGAGATGATTTGATAAATTAGTTTCTCGATAGATAACTTCTTCTTTTTTAAAAGCATTTAAACAATCTTTATAAGGTTCTGGATGATCATTAAACATAATCTCAACCTTTTTAAAATGAGCATCATCAATAAATCCTTTCATATCAGGGAATAAGGAAGTATCGATCTCATAACCAATTCCTCGATCACTTGCTTTTCGCCAGTCAGTATCTAAAACTAAATTATCTAAAGGGAGATTATATTTATTAAAATCTTCGATCATTCTTTTAGCGCTTTCTTCATTATATCGATAATAACGTGAATCCCAAAAACCTAAGGTTTTAAAACGAACTAATTCACTTCTCCCGGTTAATTTAACATATAATTCTCTT
>CASEST010000087.1 GCA_949290725.1 uncultured bacterium | reverse complement strand
GAGTTATTTACATAAGATTCAAAATGGATTATTCAAAAAAACAAAATTAAAATGCTCAATCGGTGTTGCTCCAACTAAATTTTTAGCAAAAATGGGATCTGATTATAAAAAACCGATGGGAATTACAATAATACGTAAAAAAGATATCCGAAAAATAATATTTCCTTTAGATGTTGCAAGTTTTTATGGAATTGGAAAAAAGACTGCGCCAAAACTTCACAAATTGGGAATTAATACTATTGGCGAATTATATTTTAATTTAAAAAATTCTAATCCAGCATTGAATGATATTTTTATGAGCACTAAAGAAGATATCATTGCATGTTTAGAAGGCCGCTCATCAGATAGATTAAATTTAGAAAATGAAAATCCAAAAAGCATTGGGCAAACTAGAACATTGAATCATGACTCAACAAATAAGGAAGAAATCCGTATTTTTTATCTTAAAGAGGTTGACGCAATCATTGATCAAATGAAGAAAGAAAATAAACTAACAAAAACTATTACAATCACTTTAAAAAATGCCGAATGTGACGAAAATGGTTTTAAAACAACGACTTATTCAAAAAGTTTAAGCGAATATACTGATAATAAGGAGACCATTAAAGAGGCAGCAATTAAATTATTTGATAAAATATATAATAATCAAAATATTCGTCTGATTGGATTTACCGTAAAAAATTTAATTAGCAAAGAAGATGCTGTTATTCAAATGACTTTTGATAACTACAAGATTCATGAAAATGAAAATGAACTATATTTATTGATAAATCGACTTAATCGACAGTTTAATAAAGAAGTATTTAAAAGAGTATCAGATTTGAAGAAAAAAGATGGACATTAATAAAGCTTATTCGAAATATCTTCAATTTTGTATAATTGAAAAAAACCTTTCTTTAGTTACAATAGAAAATTATAAAGAAGATTTTTTATTATTTAAAAAATATTTTCCAAACATTCTGGATACCGAAGATTTAACTAAAGATGATCTTAATGACTTTATTTATAAACAATCATTAGATGACCTCAAACCTTCAAGCATTAAAAGAAGAACAAGTTCATTAAAAAATTTTTATATTTTCTTAGAAATTGAAAAAATTAAAACTAATATTGTAGGCAATATTTTAACTCCTAAAAGTGAAAAATATTTGCCTGAATACTTAACTATTGAAGAAGTTGAAAGATTATTAAATTCCTTTGACGAAAAAGATGATATTGATTTAAGAAACAAAGCGATTATAGAAACAATTTATTCTTCTGGATTAAGAGTCTCTGAATTAGTTAATTTGGAAATTAAAGACGTTAATTATCAGGAAAAAATAATTAAAATTTTAGGCAAAGGAAATAAAGAAAGAGAAGTTCCGATTAGAAAAGAAGCTTTAGAATATATTAAGAAATACATAAAACAAGTCAGAAACAATTTAACTACTAAAAATAAGAAAACTTTATTTTTAAATTCAAATGGAAATCAATTAAGTAGGCAATATGTATGGGAAATGATAAAACAAAAAGCAAAAGAGGCGAATATATCTAAAAATATATCGCTACATACTTTGCGTCATTCGTTTGCTACTCACCTATTATCAAAAGGTGCAGATTTAAAAACAGTTAAAGAAATGCTTGGGCACGAAAATATTGAAACCACTCAAATTTATACACATGTTGCGGAAGATAGAATAATAAAGGCTTATGATTCGATTCGGAATAAAAAATGAATTAAAGTATTATTCTTTCTATCAAAAATAAAAAATATTATAATAACTGAGGGAGATTAATATGAAAAAATATAAAAGAATCTTTGTTATTGTTTGTGATAGTTTAGGCATTGGAAATGCTAAAGATGCTGATAAATTTCATCAAACAGGAAATATTAGCGATCTAGGCTCAAATACTTTCAAACATATCTCTGAAACTTTTTCAGAAGGATTAAACATTCCTACCTTAAATGCGCTTGGTATTGGTGATATAGATGAAATTAAAGGCACACAATCTAATGTTTTGCACCCACATTCTTATACTTTAGCTTTAAATGAAGCTAGCAATGGAAAAGATACAATGACCGGTCACTGGGAAATGATGGGTATATTAACTACAAAACCTTTCCAAACATTTACTGACACAGGCTTTCCTAAAGAATTAATTGCTGAATTAGAAAAAGAATCTGGCTATAAATTTATCGGCAATTATGCTGCAAGCGGAACTGAAATTTTAAAAGATTTAGGTGAAGAATCAATCAAAAATAATTCTTTAATAATCTATACTTCTAGTGATAGCGTATTACAAATATGTGCAAGTGAAGAAACTGTCGGATTAAAAGAACTTTATAGAGTTTGTGAAATCGCTAGAAAATTATGCATGAAGGATGAATGGTTTGTAGGTCGAGTTATTGCTCGTCCATTTGTAGGCAAAACCAAAGATACGTTTAAAAGAACAACAAATAGACATGACTACGCTGTTTCACCTTCTGGAATTACAGCGATGAATATATTGAAAAATAATCATTATGACGTAAGATGCGTTGGAAAAATAAATGACATTTTCAACGGCGAAGGTGTGACGAGTACCATTCATATTTCATCAAACAACGATGGAATGAACAAAACAATAGACTTAGTCAAAGACGATAATTTTAAAAATGGTTTTTGTTTTGTCAATTTAGTTGAATTTGATAGCGAATACGGTCATAGACGTAATCCTGTTGGATATGGGAAAGCAATTGAAGATTTTGATATAAAATTAAAGGAATTAATACCATATCTAAAAGACGATGATTTATTAATGATAACTGCTGATCATGGGAATGATCCTACTTGGAAAGGTAGCGATCATACTAGAGAAAGAGTCCCTTTGATTGTTTATTCCAAATCAATTTCTAACGGAAGAAAATTAGAGCAAAGAAATTCTTTTTCAGATATTGGCGATACAATACTTTCTAATTTTAATCTAGAAAAAGATTCAACTATGATTGGAGAGACTATTAAAGAAATTTTTGAGTAGAGGTTTAATATGAATAATAGAAAAAAAATAATAACACTTGGGGTTCTTTTTTCTATTGCAGCCTTAACAAGTTGCAATGCAAGCAATAATATTTATAACAAAGAATTAAATTATACATTATTAATGCCTAGCGGAGCTCCAACATTACCATTATATTTTGAAATTTTAAAAGAAAAGGGTATAGAAGTCACATCGACGCCAACAACTATTCCAGCTGAACTTAATCAAAATAATTACAATTATATTGTTTTTGATTCTACTAAAGCTACGCCACTATTAAAAAATAGCGAAAATCCATTATATGAGTTTAAAATGATGCTCACAGGTGGAAGTTTTCATCTAATCGGCTTTGATAAGCAAATAGAAGAAGTACCAAATAATAATGATTATATACTATCATTTATGAAAGGTAATTCGGCTGATTTACTATTCTCTTCAATTTATGAAGATATAGTTATTCCTGCTGAAAACTATTATGATAACATAGCTTCTTTACAATCTGAATTAGCAAAAATAGATAGTGAATTTAATTATAATGGCGACAAACTTGATTGGGCCGTAGTTAGCGAACCACAATTAACTAATTTATTCACTATTTGGTCTAACAATGGAATTGATTTAAATAAGATTATTGATATTAACTTACAAACTGAATTTAAAAAATCTCATCCAGATTATTCATTTGATTATATTCCTCAAGCTGCTTTATATGTAAATAAAAATTATGCAGCTAGTAATGAAGATAAAGTAAATGAATTAATGGAAAGATTGACTTCCGCTGTAAATGACGTTATAAATAACCCTGAAAATGTTGCGTCTACTATCGAAGATGCTTATGAAAGTCAAAATGAGCAAATAAATCATTTTGGTTATAGTGCAGATATGATTAGAAATGTCCAAAAAGATAATAAAAATGGATTTGGTATCGTCCCAAATGAATTTAATACTTTAATTAATGATGAAGTT
>CASEST010000086.1 GCA_949290725.1 uncultured bacterium | reverse complement strand
TTATTGATTTAGAAAATATTGAAAAACAAACTGAAGTTAAAAAAACTCGCCGTAAAGTTAGATATGTTGCACCTTCTTTGACTTTATTAGCTTCTAGACCTACTCATGAGAGTGATAAGAAAAACCAAGAAATTGCTGAAGAACGTAGTGATACTATTAATCAAGCATTAACTGATTTAGGAATAAAGGCTAGAGTTGTTTCTTATAAAATAGGTCCATCAGTCACTAGATATGATGTTCAAACTGAAAGAAGCAGTTCTATTAAAGGTTTTGAGACTTATTTAAACGATATTTCCATTCGTTTAGGTGGAATTAGAACAAGATTCTCACCTATAGTTTTAGGTAAAACTACCTCCGGTTTAGAAATTGCTAATGCAATTTGCTCCGTTGTTAATTTTAAAGATTGTATGCAAGCTTTAAATAAATTACCAAAAACTAAACCAACTAATATTTTCTTTGGTAAAGATATTAATAACGAACTTCTAACTGTTGATTTACAAGATTTGCCACATCTTTTAGTAGCTGGTACAACTGGTTCGGGAAAATCTGTTTTTATGCATAGTTTAATTATGACTTTAATTATGCGTAATTCGCCTGATCAATTGAAACTAGTTTTGATTGATCCAAAGAGTGTTGAATTAAGTAGATATCGTGAGATTCCGCATTTATTATGCCCACCTATTGACAATAGCGATAGTGAAAAGCCTTATGATGTTTTGATGAAAGTTTGCGATATCATGGAAGATAGATATGCCAAGTTTAAAGAGACTGACTGCGCAAAATTAAAAGAATATAATGCTTGGTGCGTTGCTAATGGAAAGGAACCATTGCCAATTATAGTAGTAGTTATTGATGAATACGCTGATTTAATTGAGCAAAATAAACATATAAGCGAGCCTGTTGTTAGAATTGGCCAAAAAGCTAGGGCTGCAGGTATACACATGATTATTGCTACACAAAGACCAACAGTAGATGTAATTAATGGGGTTATTAAGGCCAACATGCCTTCAAGAGTCGCTTTATATTTGTTCTCTTCCACCGATTCATCAACCATTCTAGACCAAGCTGGAGCAGAAAAATTGCTAGGCAATGGCGATATGCTTATTAAAAGTCCAATCGTATCAGCTACCTCGTTAGTTCGTTGTCAAGGCACATTGGTTTCTAATGAAGAAATTAAAGCTGTTTGTGACTATTTAAGAAGCAATTATTCACCAGAATATGATGAAGAAATTATGGAAATAATTAATCGACCAATCTCTCAAGATACGACCTTAGTAGAGAGTGCGAAAGAATCTAGATTTGGAAGCGATGATGATATTTATCAAGAAGTTAAAAAGTGGACGATGAGTGAAGAATATATTTCAATGAGCCGAATTCAAACTACTTTCTCAATCGGTTTCAATCGCGCTTCGAGAATGTTCAAAAGACTTCAAAAAGAAGGAATCGTTAGTGAAGATCCAGCAACTAATTCTTCTAAAGGAAGTAGGGTATTGGTTCATAATTATGATACAAGTAAACATGAATTTGCTGGAAGCATTGAGCAGACCACTATAGTAAATAAAGGTAAATAATAATGAATGTTGGAATTGATTTGACATATATTCCGAGATTTGTTAATAAAGATATGTTGGCAAAAAAGATTCTTGCCGATGAAGAGTATATAGAATACGAATTATCTGATAATAAAGCTCAATACTTAGCTTCACGCTTTGCATTAAAAGAAGCTTTAATAAAATGTTTAGAATTAAACATTTTAGCAGTTGATTTATCAAAAATTATTGTAAAAAAGAAGATAAATGGCGCGATTTATGTAGAATATTTAAGCAATATTTATTCCGCTAGTTTATCTCATGAAAATGAATATTGTGTGGGGATTGTAATTTATGGTTGATACTTATTTTGGAGCTAATCTTGTTAATTATAATACAGTTAATGTTTTCTTATTTTCATCAATACAAAAAAGTGATCATACACCAATTAATGTGGTTATCAATGATACAAGAACTGTTAAGTTAGAGATGAAAAAACAAGTTTTTTTAAATGGAATTTGCTTATATACTTGTTATTTTAGTGAAGGATTTGTTTTAGGAAATTCTTACCGTATATGGATAGAAAATTATGGAATAATTCCTGTTAATGTCAATGAAGCGATAGATTTCCCAAATTTTGATGAGGAATATAATTATACTGGGAATGACTTAGGTTTTACTTATTCAAAAAAGAAAACTGTATTTAAATTATGGGCTCCATTAGCCAGCAAAGTTGCAATTATGTTGCGCGAGGACGCACAAAGTGATTATGTAATTTATTATTTAAAAAGAGGTGAAAAAGGTGTTTTCTCTATCTCTTTAAATGGGAATTATGATGGATACCATTATTTATATGCCGTAACAAATAGCGAAATAGTTTCTTATACGACTGATCCATATGGTAAAGCATCAAGCGCAAATGGTAAGGAATCAATTGTGGTTGATTTTGAGAAAACTAAAATTGATTTACACGATAATAAATTACCTACTTATAATTCTTATTTAGATACCATTATTTATGAATTAGATATACGTGATTTTACTATAGAAAATTCGACAAATATCGAAAATAAAGGTAAGTATTTAGGATTAGTCGAAGAAGGAAGAAAAACTAAGGGAGGTCATCCTGCCGGTTTAGACTATTTAACTTTTTTAGGAGTAACTCACGTTCAAATTCTTCCTTTTTATGATTTTAAAACTATTGATGAATTATCACCATCGACCACATATAACTGGGGATACGACCCTCAACAATTTTTTGTTCCTGAAGGCAGTTATGCCACTGACCCAAATGATGGGTATTCTCGAATTATCGAGTGCAAAAAGATGATTGCTGCCCTTCATAGGAAGGGAATTAAAGTCAATATGGATGTTGTCTTTAATCATGTTTATGAAGGATTCCTTTCTAGTTTTGAAAAAACAGTCCCAGGTTATTATTTTAGAAAAAGAAAAAATGGTGTCTTATGTAATGGAACCGGTTGCGGAAATGATATAAATAGCGAGAGACCTATGGTCAGAAAAATGATCATCGATTGTTGCAAATTCTGGGTTGAAGAATATGGAGTTGATGGTTATAGATTTGATTTAATGGGTATTTTAGATACAACTACAATGAATAGAATTTTAAAAGTTTGCCGCGATATTAAACCTGATTTCATGGTTTATGGCGAAGGTTGGGATTTAAATACTGAACTTCCTAGCGAAAGAAAAGCTTCTATTTTGAATGCTTTTAAAATGGAAGAAATCGCATTCTTTAATGATACTTTCCGCGATATTTTAAAAGGACCAAACGGCGAAGATAAATTAAAAATTGGCGGATATTTATCTGGAAATTTAGATTATATTGAAGGATTTAAATTTGCTTTTTTAGGCTGTTGTCTTGATTTCGTTTATCCAAAACGTTTTATAAAACCATCGCAGTCAATAAATTATGTTGAATGCCACGACAATTTTACCTTATATGATAAAATTTCTTCGATTTATGGTAATGGTGATGTCAATAAAGTTTTGGACATAATTCGACAAATTAACGCTGTTGTCTTATTATCTTTTGGAATTCCTTTTTTCCATGCTGGTCAAGAAATCGGTTTAACTAAGTATTATATAGATAATACCTATAATAAAGGGGATTATTATAATATGTTTAGATGGTCAACTTTAGATGAAAGGTATAACATGTCGATTTTCCTAAAATCAATGATTGATTTTAGGAAGAATTATTTCCGTATAAATAGCGAAGAACCAGATGTAATTGGAAAAATGAATTTATTTACTAATTTGGACAATCATCTATTAGCAATTCAAATTCATTCCCTTGATGATAAAGATTATATTATCGTAATAAATCCTACTGATACAAAAATTAATTATATTTTTGATGACTATTATTTAATGGTTTGTAGCGACGGCGGTTTCTTAAAAAACAGCGATTTATATGTTAAATCTTCAATGATTTCTGCACACTCGACATTCGTTTTTGAAAAGAAGGCTGCATCCAATGTTTAAGTATCTTAAGGTTGTTTTTAAAGTTATTTTTCCTATTATAGGAGCTTATTTTTCTTGGATTATTTCATATTCGAGACATCCTGAAAAATATAGTTTAGAATTACGTTTTTCTAAAGTTCAAACTCTCATTCTAAAAATTTTTAAAGCTTTTAATGTAAAGATTCATGATGAAGAATTTTTAGAATATTATAACCACATTTCTTCAAACGAAAATCATTTATTTGTATGTAATCATATTTCTGATTTAGATCCCTTAATTTTTATTGCTTGTGCTAAAAAACCTGTTACTTTCGTTGCTAAAATCGAAACAAAAAAATACCCATTAGTAGGTAGAGTCATCAAGATTTTAGATGGTGAATTTATGGATCGCGATAATTTAAAACAAAGTCTAAAAGTTATGAATTCAATACAAAAGAAGTTGGATAGCGATAAAAAGTTAGATATTATGATTTTCCCCGAAGGGACAAGAAATAAAACTAATATTTATAAGACTTTATGTTATCATCATGGAACTTTTAGACCAGCGTATAAAAGCAAAAAAGGAATCTTAGCTTTTGCGATTACTGGTGATCAAAAAGTTTTATCTTTTAAAGACAATTCAAAAAAATTCGATGTTTATATTAAAAAAGTATTAGAATTTAACGAAAATGATTATTTAGATAAAAAAACGACTGATCTAGCTTTACTAACTGAAACTAAGACGAATATAGTTTTACAAGAATTTAAAAATAAATTATCTTCTTAATCCTTTTGGATAAAAATTTTTAAGAATCCCCTTTCCATATTTTACAAAACCGAGATTAATATCATTGTAAGAAACTAGATAATAGCCATCGGCTAATTCTAGTTTTTTATTTATTGTCTCGCCATGTAAATATTTTTTTAATTCGGCTTCATCTAATTTAATGCTATTTTTTGGAGAGAGGAAGTGAGCTAAATGAAAAGAAGGAATAATCGCCTCCTTTTTTATTGTTCCAATATTTAACCCAAATCTTATTAAAGGTATTTTATCTAAATTTATTGAAAAATTTGAACCATAAAGTATGGTATTGATTTTTTTGATAAACTTAAAATGTAAATCGTATGTTTTTAATATGTCATAGATTTGTCTATTTTTTTCATCAACTAAAATATTTCTATTTAAATTTAAAGAACCTCTTTTTTTAATTTTAGCGATAAATTGACCTTCCCCATTATAAAGATGAGGGAAAATATGGATTGTTTCTTTTAAACTGTTATGTCTATAAAATAAGGAATTTTCTGGTAAAGAAATTAATTCCGCATTTTTTCTTTCTTTTAATAGATGAAAAATAACTTCCTCATCCTCTTCATAAGAAAAAGAACAAGTCGAATAAATCATTTCACCATCATTTTTTAGCATATCAAAAGCTATTAAAATTAATTTTTTTTGAATTTTTGATAAACTTAAAACTTTTTCATAAGACCAATCATCTTTCATTTTAGTTTCTTTTCTAAACATCGCGCTTCCTGAACAAGGAGCATCTAAGATGATTTTATCAAAAGAGTTATAAAAATTTTGATAATTTTTTGAGAAATCATTATTTATAACTATTGCGTTCGCTAACCCCATTTTTTCTATATTTGAGGATAATGTGAGCGCTCTTTGATAAGATATATCATTACATACTAAATTAATGTTTTCATTCTTTAAGGATAAATAAATACTTTTTCCACCAGGAGCAGCACATAAGTCTAGAACTAAATCATTGGTTTTAACATTTAAAAATTCGCTAACTAGCATACTAGCAGGATCCATTATGTAGTATAATCCGTTATCAAATAAATAACTTTTACCGAATTCATAAATATTTTTATCATAATAAAAAACATTATTTAAGAAATCATGCTCTTT
>CASEST010000085.1 GCA_949290725.1 uncultured bacterium | reverse complement strand
TTTTAATAATGATTATTAAAAACAAAAATAATAGAATAAAACTAACGTTATTAATATATAAATTATAAGGGGATTAATTATGTTTAAACATCTAAATAAATTATTATCCATTGGTTTAATATTTTTTCTTTCATCATGTTCTATTAATCCATCTAATGGGTATAAAATTTCATATCGTGATGAAGAAAAAATAAATAAGATATTTGATACATCTAAATATGATGCTGAACTTAGTGATGAAACAATGGAAAGATTAATCAATAATAGATTATATTCTTCAACCGATGATATATTAATTAATATCGATACATTTAAATGTTATAAAGAAGCTGGCGATATTAATAATGAAGTTTTTTATTATAACTATAATTTTGAATTTGATAAAAATCAAAATTATATGAATAAAGAAGAATTCTTTATTTATAATGTATTTAATGTATTTGGAACTTTTTTAGAAATTGATGCATATGGAGTATATTTTTCATTAGATAGAGTAATAGATTTAGGTAATAATAACTTATATAGATTAAGATTATATAAAATATTTGGGTTATATTCTTTTGAAGATGATGATTCTAAAATATTGGTTTTAGAACAAAGTAAAAGCGAAAATACTATCGATGAATTTCCATTAAGCTCTTTGTCATTTAATTTCAGAGACCAACTTAAAATACATACTTCTTATATAGACGAAGCCTTAATTGAATCTACATTTGAAGATTGGCCATTAAATAATTTTAAATATTCTTTAAAAGATGAAACTTATTATGTTGATAATGGAGATCATTTTATAGAGCCTTATATAATGAAAACAATTTATGATAAAAATTTATTAAATTTATATTATTATGAAACATCAAGTCATTTTGATTTTTCTCCGATAGGCGATGTTGATGTAGATTGTACTGAAATGTCAACAAGAATGTATAATAGCAATGATATAAAAACACTAAGTAAAGATTATAAAGATACTAATCTAGCTTTTGATGTTGGAAATGTTATGGAAGGCTTTAATAGAGATATTTTATATGAAGAATTAGAAAGTGATTTTTCTTATCCTTTTCTACCAATTTAAACGATTAAATATGCAAGAAATATATAAAAGTTAACAAGTAAATAAAATAAACATCAATTTGATTGAAAAATTCTTTTAACTTTTTAGATATTAAAATAGTTTAATATAAAAAATATCCCTATTTTTAAATATCAAATACACTAAAATTTTATAAAAATAATTCGTTAGTTAACAATTCGTTTTAAAGATTTAATTGAAATAAATCGTGTTACAATATTTCGAATTTATAATAATATTTTAAAATTAATTAAATAACATTTCACTTGAAAAATTAGGAAAATATGAGGAAGTATAAAAGCTCAACTTTGAATCAAAATTTATATCTTCTATGATGTAATCGCTTTTTTTGTATTCTCTAGCAATAAAGAAAGTAAAATTATAATCTTCTTCATTATAATCAATATTCCCATTAGCAAATGTATATAGTTCTTTAAAATTCATATCATAAACAGTTTTAAAATCGACTTCTTCAAAAGTTGAAAATATTTTATATGATTCATCTACTGAATTAACTTTTATATCAGAAATATTGTAGGTGGTTAATAAACTATTGATATTGAAACTATTACATCTTGAAGTGGCAACGTAAGTTAGGTTTAATCGCATTTCATTATCCCAATAGCTTGAATAATTGTCGAACGTCGATGTTGTTGTATCTTGTGAAAATTCGCTTCCAACAATTTTAAAATCAATGTCTAAAACTATTGATTTACTATAGTCACTCTCTTTTTCTAATTTTGTAAAGACTCTAATATAGTATCCATTATATGACAAATTACCTGCCCATTCGCTTATATCAGAAATTGAAAAAATTTCAGTAATCCCAAAGCAATTTATTTTGTCAATATAAATAAATGTTTCATTTACTGTAGGGAAAGGTCTCAATGAAATATCAAAATTTGAAAAATAACTATAGTGAACTTTTGCATATTCTAAAGAATTATAAATGGTTAACTCATTAATATCTTTAGTTAAATCAATTAGATCTTCTTTAAAAATATTTTTGTCAAAATTTTCATCATTAAATAAAGATTCTATTTCTTTTTTGTTATCAAAACCTAATTTAAAAATATCATCAACTTTTACTCTTGTTTCACAAGATGTTAAAAGAAAAATAAATAAAAGGGTAAAAAACTTAAAAATCATTTTCATAACTGAATTTTATTCAAAAAATTATCCTAAATCAATGTAATTTTTGCTTCGGTTTTTATCAAAATTATTTAATTTTTTCCTATTAATTTATATTTTTAATTATTATAAAATAAATCAATTAAATTTTTTTATGATAAAATACTTAGAAAGTAAGGGTTTGTTATTTATGAAAAAAAGAAAGCGCTTTTTTTAATTTACATCTTGTTGTCATCATTAATGTTTACATCCTGTAATAATATAAATGAATATAATGACGGCATTAATGTCAATGATAAAGACTTAAAAATAGAAGGTATAAACATTTTAAATAAAACCGAGCTAAAAAGAATTTATGATAATTCTAAAGCTTACGAAATAAAGGTCGAAATTAAAACTAACAAAGGTAATAGCAATAATTTGAATAAATTTATTGATGCTAATTTAGTTAATGTTTATACAACAAATAGTGAAGTTGCAAGCATAAGCCAAAATAAAATAAACTTTATTCATGAAGGTAACACAAAATTAATTGTTGAATCTTCATTTGATTCAACAATTTATGATTATATCGATATAAATTATTCTACTTTAACAACGGATTTATATTTTTTAAAAGATTTAAATTATAATAATGAGGAAACAATTAAGAATGATATCGGCATAAATGTCAATATTAGAATTGCCGGAAATCTTTCTAAAGATATTTATTATGAATTTAATGAAAACAACAATGAGATTGAAAAAACCTATTTCTATTTAGATGATGGCGATTATTCACTTTTGTTTAATATCGAAGGTCAATTAGACTCCTCCTATTTAGATAAACATGTGCTTCTTAGTGGATACTACGATTCCTCATTAAATTTTAATATTACTGATATTAATTTATATGAAAGCGATGATTTAAAAGAGGAAACTATTTTAGGAGAGAATGATTTAATCTCTTCATCCAAAAATAATATATATAAAAAATTCAAGATTGAAGGTTATTTCAACTATTTGAGTAAAGAAAGCGATGATAATTATTTTCTAAATTTAACTTCTTATTTAAACCAAAAAACCTTACTATTAAATACAATATTGAAAATATAGATGAAGAAATTATTAATAACATTAATAAATTAGAAAAAGGAGATTATATTTATTTAGAGGCGAGAAAAAATAATAACGGTGCTTCTTACGACTTAGAAAATTTATCTTATCTGGTTAGCGGTAAAGAGAGATTCCACGTTCATTACCCAACAACGATATCATTTTTAAATAATTTTGGTTCGCTTGATACTATATATTTAGACGAAGTCATTGAAACTTTCAAAACAAAAGAACCTTTCGTGAATGTTATTAATGAGGACGTAAGTGCTTCATATAATGATCTTAGTTATATTGTTTTAACCGGATTCTCTGCAAATACATACCCAGATATTACTATATCTTTTCAACATCATATAGATAATTACTTACATTATGAAAAGGCAATAGATTTAACGCCATTTATTTATAATCCTGATTTCGGATTTAAAGAAGAATATGAAAACGATTTTTTGAAGGTTATAAGAATGAGTCTTCTAATTATATAAAAGAAGGAATTTATTCGTTACCATTTAAGAAAACCGTTAAAGCTTTGTTTTATAATGCTGATGTTTTAATAGATCTTGATTTAAGCATGATTGATTCTTCAATTAATAATTCTATGCCATTAGACGAAGAATATTTCTCATCATTAACTTGGGATGAATTTTTTAATAAATTAGCTCCAGCTTTAAAAGAATATGACGAATCGGTAAAAAGAATTATTAATCCAAAAAATGGAAAGGCATCAATTTTAGCTTGTGGAGACGATGTTGATTTGGTGCAAACATTAGCCGTTCAATATGATTATCCGTTTTTATCCTATAAAAATAATAGGGTAAGCGTTGATTTTAATAATAAAGAGATAGAAAACATGCTTATAAATCTTAATCAATATATAAAAGAAGGATTTATTACAACAGCTAGCTTAAATAATGTAAATTATATCTCAGAATATATAAGTGAAGGAAATTCTTTATTTTTAGTTGATAATATTGCAAGTATTAATTATATAGAGCCAGATGATAAGCAACTTGGAATAAGTAGAATTTTTAAAGGGAAAAACGAAATTTCTTCATCCATAACCGGAGCAAATATTACCCTTCTTAATCATGAAGATGATAATAGAGCTTTGGCCTCTTTCTTATTTGCAAAATTTCTTTTGCAAAACGAAAATCTCTATAAATTTTTAACTAGGTATGCTCCTTTCAAAAAATCTTTATTAAATTATGATAATTATTTGAATACTTTTTCTGAAGGGATTTCAAGTTATACTGCCTCTTTGTTAGAAGAATTTTTAAAAGAATATAGTGATACTTTTTATTCACCTAATCCATATATCTATATTAGGGATATCGAAAATATTGTTTATAACTCTTTATCGACAGATGATACATCTTTAATTAAAGATTATCTATCTGATGCTGAAAGATTAGAAGAAATATTAAATTGGTAATGGAACTTTCAAAATTAATATCATTAAGTTTTTTTCATTCTACTTGAGTTTCTTTATAATCTCCGTTTATTAATTACTTTAAATATTTTGAAAAATATTTCTCATTTTATCAATTTTTTAGTTAAGAAAATCTAATTCAAAATAATAAGTTTCATCATTATCATTTATAAGTTCATACATATTAAATTATTTTATATTTGCTATCTTTATAAAGCGTTTTTAAACTGTATCTGTATTTTTCTTTTAATTTTTTCTAATA